>JAYUSP010000383.1:0-4015 GCA_043755615.1 Betaproteobacteria bacterium | reverse complement strand
GACCCCCAGCGGTCGAATGAGGTCAGAACCTGCCCGGGTGTCGCACCATGGCGCCAGGGCGGCAAGCGCCCGAGCACACGATCCAGTTCCGCGCGCATAGGCGCGGTGGCGACCCAGCGCAGCGTGCCCGATTGCAGTGCACCGGCGACACCCGCCACCCTTGCGTCGGCAAACCAGAGCCAGTCGAGCACGATGTTTGTATCGAGCACGACCGCCGGCACGACGATGCGGCCGTCGTGGGGTCGATCTTGCGGGGGGTGGTGTTCCGGCATACAATCGCAGGCTTTTCGGCAAGTACTGCCGCGCTCTTTGCTGAGCGGCTGATCCTACCGGACTCACCCCGAGTGACCGCTGTTGCAGCGGCCGCTGCAAGGGCTGGGTCACCGGCCAGGCACCAGATCTTGGTGTCCTGCGGATCGAGCCCCACTCCCGCTGGAGCGCTTGGCATGGGGCCGATGAAGCCGAGCCACGAATCCAGACGGAACCGCCAAGCGATGCCCACCATCAACCAACTCGTGCGTCAAGGTCGCCAGACCGAGACCGTGAAGTCCAAGTCCCCGGCCCTGCAGGGCAACCCGCAACGCCGCGGTGTCTGCACGCGCGTCTACACGACGACGCCGAAGAAGCCGAACTCGGCGCTGCGCAAGGTCGCCAAGGTTCGCCTGACCAACCAGCAGGAAGTCATCTCCTACATTGGCGGTGAAGGCCACAACCTGCAAGAGCACAGCGTCGTGCTCGTGCGCGGCGGCCGCGTCAAGGACCTGCCCGGTGTGCGTTACCACATCGTGCGCGGCTCGCTCGACCTACAAGGGGTCAAGGACCGCAAGCAGTCGCGCTCGAAGTACGGCGCGAAGCGGCCCAAGAAGGCCTGACGGCCCTTGAGCCCGATACCGGCCGGCGGCCGGTTGGGCCAGGTGGCCGGCACGAACCGGCCCATCGAATAATTTCGGCGCGGGAATCCGCCCGCGCCGAGTAAGTGAAGAACCCGTGCGCCGTGGTTCTTCGAGGCGCGGGGCAGGCAAGCCCGGCGCCAACTGAAGCTGAAGAAGGAAGACTGCCATGCCACGTCGTCGCGAAGTACCCAAACGCGAGATCCTGCCGGACCCGAAATTCGGTTCGATCGATCTGTCCAAGTTCATGAACGTCGTCATGGAGTCGGGCAAGAAGGCGGTCGCTGAGCGCATCATTTACGGCGCCCTCGAACAAGTCGAGAAGAAGATCGGCAAGGATCCGCTCGAGGTCTTCATGGTCGCGCTGAACAACGTCAAGCCGATGGTCGAAGTCAAGTCACGTCGCGTCGGCGGTGCGAACTACCAGGTGCCGGTTGAAGTGCGCCCGGTGCGCCGCCAGGCGCTGGCGATGCGCTGGCTCAAGGAAGCGGCGCGCAAGCGCGGCGAGAAGTCGATGGCCGCACGGCTGGCCAACGAGTTGCTCGAAGCCAGCGAAGGCCGCGGCGGCGCGATGAAAAAGCGCGACGAGGTCCACCGCATGGCCGAAGCGAACAAGGCGTTTTCGCACTTCCGCTTCTAAACCCCGCTATCCGGCCGCCTTACGGGTTAGTACCAGCCCGTTAGGCGGCTACTGTATTTGGAGATTCATCATGGCCCGCAAGACCCCCATCGATCGCTACCGCAATATCGGTATCAGCGCGCACATCGATGCCGGCAAGACCACCACCACCGAACGCATCCTGTTCTACACGGGTGTCAACCACAAGATCGGTGAAGTGCACGACGGTGCGGCCACGATGGACTGGATGGAGCAGGAGCAGGAGCGCGGCATCACGATCACCTCGGCGGCGACCACCTGCTTCTGGAAGGGCATGGAGCTGAACCATCCCGAGCACCGCATCAACATCATCGACACCCCGGGCCACGTCGACTTCACGATCGAAGTCGAGCGTTCGATGCGTGTGCTCGACGGCGCGTGCATGGTCTATTGCGCCGTCGGCGGCGTGCAGCCGCAGTCCGAGACCGTCTGGCGCCAGGCCAACAAGTACAAGGTGCCGCGCCTGGCCTTCGTCAACAAGATGGACCGCACGGGTGCCAACTTCTTCAAGGTTTACGACCAGATGAAGTCGCGCCTGAAGGCCAACCCGGTGCCGATCGTCGTGCCCATTGGCGCCGAAGAAGATTTCACCGGCGTGATCGACCTCATCAAGATGAAAGCGATCATCTGGGACGAGGCCTCGCAGGGCATGAAGTTCGACTACCGCGAGATCCCTGCCGAGCTGCTCGAAGACGCGCAGAAGTGGCGTGAAAACATGGTCGAGGCAGCCGCCGAAGCCAGCGAAGAGCTGATGAACAAATATCTGGAATCGGGCGACTTGACCGAGGCCGAGATCAAACACGGCATCCGCACGCGCACGATCGCGGCCGAAATCCAGCCGATGTTCTGCGGTACCGCCTTCAAGAACAAGGGCGTGCAGCGCATGCTCGACGGTGTCATCGAATTCATGCCTTCGCCGATCGACATCCCGCCGGTGCCGGGCCTGGACGATGACGACAAGCCGACCGAGCGCCGCGCTGCCGACGACGAAAAGTTCGCCGCACTGGCGTTCAAGCTGATGACCGACCCCTACGTCGGCCAGCTCACGTTTGTGCGTGTGTACTCCGGCGTGTTGAAGTCCGGCGACTCGGTCTACAACCCGATTCGCGGCAAGAAAGAGCGCATCGGCCGCATTCTGCAGATGCACGCCAACCAGCGCGAAGAGATCAAGGAGATCCTGGCCGGCGACATTGCCGCCTGCGTCGGCCTGAAAGACGTGACCACCGGCGAAACGTTGTGCGATCCGTCGTCGATCATCACGCTGGAAAAGATGATCTTCCCCGAGCCGGTGATCAGCCAGGCGGTGGAGCCCAAGACCAAGGCCGACCAGGAAAAGATGGGCGTTGCGCTCGGTCGCCTGGCGCAGGAAGACCCGTCGTTCCGCGTCAAGACCGATGAAGAGAGCGGCCAGACCATCATCTCCGGCATGGGCGAGCTGCACCTGGAAATCATCGTCGACCGCATGAAGCGCGAGTTTGGCGTCGAGGCCAATGTCGGCAAGCCGCAGGTGGCCTACCGCGAGACGATCCGCAAGATGGTCGAGGACGTCGAAGGCAAGTTTGTGCGCCAGTCCGGCGGCAAGGGCCAATACGGCCACGTCGTGTTGAAGGTCGAGCCGCAGGAACCGGGCAAGGGCTTCGAATTTGTCGACGCGATCAAGGGCGGTGTCGTGCCGCGCGAGTTCATCCCCGCGGTCAGGAAAGGTGTCGAGGATTCGCTGCCTAACGGTGTACTTGCAGGCTACCCGGTGGTCGACGTCAAGGTCACGCTGACCTTCGGTTCGTACCACGAGGTCGACTCCAACGAAAACGCGTTCAAGATGGCCGCGTCGTTCGGTTTCAAGGACGGTTGCCGCAAGGCTTCGCCGGTGATCCTGGAGCCGATGATGGCGGTCGAAGTCGAGACCCCCGAAGACTACGCCGGCTCGGTGATGGGTGACCTTTCGTCACGCCGCGGCATGGTTCAGGGCATGGACGACATGCCCGGTGGTGGCAAAGTCATCAAGGCCGAAGTGCCGTTGTCCGAAATGTTCGGCTACTCGACCACCTTGCGCTCGATGTCGCAGGGCCGAGCCACGTACACGATGGAGTTCAAGCACTACAGCGAGGCGCCGCGCAACGTTGCCGAAGCGATCATCACCTCACGGGCAAAGTAACAAGCAATTTTGACGGGGAGCCTTTCAAGGCACCCCGCTGTCCAGTTGACCTGTGTCTTCGGGCAGGGGCCCGTTCGCTGCCGGTGGCGAACGAACAAGCACCCTGCCGAAGACCTAAAACCAAGCACCGGCCACGCTCTTTTTCTGGAGAAAACTGAAATGGCAAAAGGCAAATTTGAACGCACCAAGCCGCACGTCAACGTCGGCACGATCGGTCACGTCGACCACGGCAAGACCACGCTGACCGCGGCCATCACCTCGGTGCTGGCGGCCAAGTTCGGCGGCGAGGCCAAGGCCTACGACCAGATCGAC
>JAYUSP010000382.1:0-12813 GCA_043755615.1 Betaproteobacteria bacterium | reverse complement strand
GTGCCGGGTTTATTGACGCAGAACTGGGTGCTCGAAACCGCCTGATCGGCCGCAGCGCGTCTGGCGCGAAGCTCAGCTTCGCCGCACCGGCAACAGCTCAAGGCGCAAACATCGCCTGCAAGGTCTGCAGCGTCACGGCGAGCGTCGACGCACGCAAAGCGCCGAGGCGCCGGATGAGCCGCGCGCGGTCGAGCGTGCGGATCTGATCCAGCACGATCAGCCCCTGCTGGCCCTTAAACGTGAGCGCGACACGAAAGCGCGCCGGCCGTGAGCCGGTGGTCATCGGTGCCACGATCACGGTGCGCAAGTGGGCGTTCATTTCGTCGGGCGAGATCACGACGCAGGGGCGGGTTTTCTGAATCTCGCTGCCCACCGTCGGGTCAAGCTGGGCCAGCCACACGTCGCCTGTCTTCATCACCAACGCAGGGCTTCGTCGCCCTCGTTGGCGACCTCCGGCCAGACCAGCGCGTCACCGCCCAGCTCGGTCAGGCGGCGTGCGTCGTCGGCCCAGCCTTCACGGGGGTTGCGGCGCACGGCGCGGATCTCGATCACGCCATCTCGCACCTGCAGGTCGGCCGTCGTCTCCAGCCCGACCTGGGCAAGGATCGGTTTGGGAATCAGCACACCCTGAGAGTTGCCCATCTTGCGGATCGCTACTTCCATCGTGCGCCTCGCTAGCAAAGTAAGCACAATGGTAGCACCGTCGCAGAGCTGTGCGGTGGCCGTGGGCACCCCGCCCGGGCCACCGCCGCATGGCGAGCTGCTGGAAAATGTGGTGCGCTGCCGGAGTCACCGGAGATGGGCGAGCTGCTGTCGCGGCAGCAGCGCCGCTACAGGACCCCCGCCGCCCCGGGTTGCCACGGCTGCCGCCGCCCTCGCGGGCGCCGTAAACTTTGTGCTTCGCTCGGCAGGCCACGGTGCACGCCGCCTGCGATTTCAGTTGATTGCCCGAACCGGAGAATGCTTGATGCCTCGCCTACCCCTCCCCACCCAACTGGCGGCTGCTGCACTGCTGACGCTGGCCGCCACCGCCGCAACCGCCCAGGCGCCGATCAAGATCGGCTTCATCGCTGAACTCTCCGGCCCGCAGGGCGCGCTGGGGCAGGACCAGTACGACGCCTTCATGCTCGTCGTCGAGCGCAACGGCGGCAAGCTCGGCGGCGTGCCGGTGCAGGTGCTGCGTGAAGACAGCCAGCTCAAGCCCGACGTCGCGACGCAGATCGTGCAGAAGCTGATCGAAAAAGAGAACGTGCCAATCATCACCGGCATCACATTTTCAAACGTGATGATGGCGATCCACAAGCCGATCACCGAGAAGGGTGTCTTCCTGATCGGCAGCAACGCCGGCCCGGCGCCGATCGCCGGCGCACAGTGTTCGCCGTTTGCTTTCATCACCAGTTGGCAAAACGACAACCAGGCCGAAGTGGTCGGCAAATACGCCACCGACAAGGGCTACAAAAAGGTCGTCGGCATGGCCCCCAACTACCAGGCCGGCAAGGACTTCATCGCCGGCTTCAAGCGCTTCTACAAGGGCGAGGTGGTTGACGAGATCTACACACCGCTGAACCAGCCCGACTTTTCGGCCGAGCTGGCGCAGGTCGCGGCCAAGAACCCGGATGCGGTCTACGTCTTCTACCCGGGCGGCCTGGGCGTCGCTTTTGTGCGCCAGTACCAGCAGGCTGGCCTGCTCGGCAAGATCCCGCTGCTGAGCACGTCGACGACCGACGGTTCCACGCTGCCGGCACAAAAAGAAGCCGCGCTCGGGGTCATCTCGGGCACCTTCTGGGGGCCGGACTTCGACAACCCGGCGAACAAGCAGTTTGTCGCCGAGTTCGAGGCCAAGTTCAACCGCATCCCGTCGCAGTACGCGGCGCAGAGTTATGACGCCGCGCTGCTGCTCGACTCGGCGATCGGCAAGGTGCGCGGCAACGTGGCCGATAAAAATGCCTTCCGCGCGGCACTGAAAGCGGCCGATTTCAAATCGGTGCGCGGCAACTTCAAGTTCGGCACCAACCAGTTCCCGGTGCAGGACATGCATGTCTTTGAAGTCGCCAAGGACGGCAAGGGCCGCGTCTCGCTCAAGACCATCGGCACGCCGCTGAAGAACCACAGCGACATCTACGCAGCGCAATGCAAGATGTGATGTGGCCCGGCGCTTGATGCCCGCTCAAGCAAATGTGGCTTTGCCACTTTGCTTGATCCCCGCGGGGGGCGGCCGGCTTGCAGCCGGCCTTGGGGCGCTATCAGGCCGGCTGCATGCCGGCCTTTGTTTGCCCGCCGGTTAACTCAGCTCCTGAAGCACGATGACGACGTCGCTGTTTTTCACTCAACTGCTCAACGGCTTGCAGCTCGGGGTGCTGCTGTTCCTGCTCGCATCGGGTCTGACCCTGGTCTTCGGGATCATGAACTTCGTGAACCTGACCCATGGTTCGCTGTACATGATGGGCGCCTACTTCGCGGCCGCCGCGTTCAACGCTTTTGGCGGCTCGTTTCTCGCCGCGGCAATAGCCGCGGTGCCCGGCACGCTGCTGCTCGGCCTGCTGATGGAGCGCCTGGCGCTGTCCAACCTCTACGGCCGCGACCACCTCGACCAGGTGCTGGCGACGTTCGGGCTGATCCTGTTTTTCAACGAAGTGGTGCGCTTCATCTGGGGCCCGGCATCGGTCTACATCAACGTGCCCTCGTGGCTCACCGGGCCGGTGAATCTCTTCGGGTTGTCGTATCCGTCCTACCGGCTGGCGATCATCGCCGTCGGCCTCGTCGTCGGTGCCGGTCTGTATCTGCTGATCCACCGCACGCGCATCGGCATGCTGATCCGCGCCGGGGCGTCGAATGCCGATATGGTCTCGGCGCTCGGCGTCAATATCAAGGGCCTGAACTCGCTGGTATTCGCGCTCGGCGCGGGGCTGGCCGGGCTGGCCGGGCTGATGGCCGGGCCGATCGTCTCGGTGCAGTCGGGCATGGGCGAGCCGATCCTGATCCTGACGCTGGTGGTCATCGTCACCGGCGGCATCGGCTCGATCCGCGGCGCGTTTTATGGCGCATTGATCGTCGGCATCGTCGACACCGTCGGGCGTGCTTTTCTGCCCGCGCTGCTGCGCGAATTTCTTGAGCGATCGATCGCCCAGGCCGCCGGCCCGGCGATCGCGTCGATGTTGATCTACCTGCTGATGGCCGCGGTGCTGGCATTCAAACCGGCGGGCCTGTTCCCGGTCAAACATGGTTGAGGTCACGCCGCGCCGTGTCGTCGCCGTTGCGGTGCTGGTGGCGCTCGGCGCGGTGCCGCTGCTTAGCGCCTGGTTCAACCAGCCCTTCTACGTGACCCTGTTCACCCGGATCATGATTTTTGCGCTGGCCGCGACCGGGCTGAACCTGATCCTGGGTTACGGCGCGATGGTCAGCTTCGGACACGCGATGTACATGGGCGTGGGTGCCTACGCGGTGGGCATGTTGTCGCACCACGGTGTCGGCAACGGTTATGTGCAGCTCGCCACCGCCCTTGTCGCTGGCGGCGCACTGGCGTTGCTCGTCGGCGCGATCTGCCTGCGCACCGGCGGCATGGCCTTCATCATGATCACGCTGGCGTTTGCGCAGATGCTGTTTTTCCTCGCCGTGAGCCTGAAGGAATATGGCGGCGACGACGGCCTGCCGGTGGCCGCGCGCAGCGATTTTGGCTTCTTCAGCCTGGCCAACAACAACAGCCTCTACTACGCCACCTATGGGCTGTTACTGGCCACGCTTTTCGTTTTTTACCGCCTCATCCACGCCCGCTTCGGCGTCGTGCTGCGCGGCTGCAAGAGCAACGAAAGGCGCATGGCGGCTTTGGGTTTCCCGACGCTGCGCTACAAGCTCACGGCGTATGTGATCTCGGCGCTGGTCTGTGTGCTCGCCGGCATGCTGCTGGCCAACTTGACGCGCTTTGTCGCGCCGGCGTACATGGCCTGGACGGTTTCCGGCGAGCTCATCGTGATGATCGTGCTCGGCGGCCTGGGCACCCTGATCGGCCCGGTTGTCGGCGCCGCCGCGCTGCTCACGCTCGAAGAGATTTTGTCGTCGCTCAAAGTCGGCGTGCCGGCGATCGACAACGTCATCAACCAGCATTGGCTGGCGCTGATCGGCCTGTTCATCGTCTTTGTCGTGCTCGCGCTGAAGCAGGGGCTGTACGGCTGGATCACGGCGCGTGACGGGGATCAACGATGAGCAGTCTGGTGGTCACCGGGTTGGTCAAACGATTTGGCGGCCTGCTCGCCACCGATCACCTGTCGATCACGCTCGAGCCCGGCGAGATCCATGCCGTGATCGGCCCCAACGGCGCCGGCAAGACGACCTTGATCAACCAGCTCGGCGGCGAGATCCAACCCGACGCAGGCCGCATCGTCTTCGATGGCCTGGACCTGACCGCGCTGCCGACCTTCCGGCGCGCGCTCGCCGGCCTGGGCCGGAGTTACCAGATCACATCGGTGTTCACCGATTTCAGCGTGCTGCAGAACGTCTGCATGGCGGTGCAGGCACATGCCGGCCACAGCTTTGTCTTCTGGCGCGCGGCGGCCAGCGAAGCGGCCCTGGTCGGGCCGGCGATGGCGGCGCTGCAGCTCGTCGGACTGGAGACCCAAGCCCACAGGCCGGTGGCGGCGTTGGCGCATGGCGAGCGCCGCCAGCTTGAGATCGCGATGACGCTGGCCACGGGTGCCAAGCTGCTGCTGCTCGACGAGCCGATGGCCGGCATGAGCCACGCCGAGAGCGAAGGTGTTGTCGCGCTGCTGCAAAAGCTCAAAGGCCGCTACACCATCCTTCTCGTCGAACACGATATGGACGCGGTCTTTGCGCTCGCCGACCGCATCACGGTGCTCGTTTACGGCCGGCCGATCGCCTGCGGCACGCCGGCAGAAATCCGCGCCAATGCCGATGTGCGCGAGGCCTATCTCGGCGAGCAGGAGGTGCCGGCGTGAGCACGCCGGGCCGCCCCTTCAACGCCGCCAACGCCGCCAGCGACGGCGGCCCGCCGCTGCTCGAAGTCGACGCCATCGAGACCGCCTACGGCACGAGTCAGGTGTTGTTTGGGGTTTCGCTGAAGGTGCGCCCGGGTGAATGCCTGACCCTGATCGGCCGCAACGGCATGGGCAAGACAACCACCGTGAAGACGATCATGGGCCTGCTTGCGCCCAAGGCCGGGCGGGTCACGATGGCCGGCGCTGCGCTGCAAGGCCGGCCGAGTTACCACGTCGCGCGCGCCGGGCTCGGCCTGGTGCCCGAAGGCCGGCAGATCTTCCCGAATCTCAGCGTGCGCGAAAACCTCGTCGCCACCGCCGGCAACCGGCACCAGGCCGCACAGCCTTGGACGATCGACAGCGTCTACAAGATGTTCCCGCGTTTGCAGGAGCGCGAGCGCAACCTCGGCTCCAACCTCTCGGGCGGTGAGCAGCAGATGCTCGCCATCGGCCGCGCCCTGATGACCAACCCGCTGCTGCTGATCCTGGACGAGGCCACCGAAGGCCTGGCGCCGCTGATCCGCGCCGAGATCTGGGCCTGCCTGCAGCGGCTCAAAGACAGCGGCCTGGCGATGATCGTCATCGACAAAAATGTCGGCCCGCTGTTGCGCCTGGCCGACCGCCACTGCGTGCTTGAAAAAGGCCGCGTCGTCTGGCAAGGCAGCTCCGACGAGTTGCGCGCGCAGCCCGATGTGCTGCGTCAATACGTCGGCGTATAGGCGTCCGCACCCGGCCCGCTGCGGCCCGATAGACTCGCCGGCAGACCCCCCCAAAACCCCGGAGCCGCCCGTGATCCTCGAAATTGCCGACATCCAGATCCAGCCCGGCCAGCAGGCCACCTTTGAAGAAGCGATCCAGCGCGCCGTGAAGACCGTCGCCAGCCAGGCCCAGGGCTTTCGCGGCTACAAGATCAACAAAGGCATCGAGAGCCCGGAGCGTTATGCGCTGATGATCTTCTGGGACACGCTCGAAGACCACACCGTGGGCTTTCGCCAAGGTCCCTTGTTTGCGCAGTGGCGCGCCATCGTCGGGCCGTTTTTTGCCAAGCCGCCGCAGGTGGAGCACTTCTCGCTCGTTGCCAAATCGTGAATGCGCGGTGAGCTTGAAGTGAGCATTCTGTGAGCACCCGAGCCGCCGCCATCGCGCTGGCCGGTGCGCATTTTGACGACGGCGGTTTTGTTCGCGACCTCGCGCGGCGCGTCGCCATCCGCACCGAAAGCCAGGACCCGGCCAGTGCGCCGGCACTGCGTGCCTACGTCGCCGACGAGATGGCGCCGTCGCTGGCCGCGCTGGGCTTCACAGCGACCGTGTACGACAACCCGGTGCCGGCCTTCGGGCCCTTGCTCGTCGCCACCCGGCATGAATCCGACACCCTGCCGACGGTGCTGATGTACGGCCATGGCGATGTCATCCGCGGTCAGGACAAATCCTGGACCCGCGGCGCCGGGCCGTGGGAATTGAAGCAAGACGGCGAGCGCCTTTATGGCCGCGGCACGGCCGACAACAAGGGCCAGCACAGCATCAATATCGCCGCGCTGGCGCAGGTGCTCGCAGCGCGTGGCGGGCGCCTCGGCTTCAATGCCAGATGGCTGATCGAAACCGGCGAAGAAACCGGCTCGCCGGGCCTGGCCGAGTTCTGCCGCGCACACCAGAACGAACTCGCCGCCGATGTGCTGATCGCCAGCGACGGCCCACGTGTGCAACGCCACCGGCCGACGGTTTTTCTCGGCACCCGCGGCGTCGCCAACTTCGACCTCACGCTCAAATTACGCGAAGGTGCCCACCACTCGGGCAACTGGGGCGGCCTGCTGCGCAACCCGGGCACGGTGCTGGCCAACGCCGTCGCCAGCCTGGTCGACGGCCAGGGGCGCATCCTCATCAACGCGCTGCGCCCGCCGCCGGTGCCGGCCAATGTGCGCGCCGCGCTCGCCGGCCTGGCCTTCGGCGGCGACCCCGGCGACCCCGCAGTGGATGCCGACTGGGGCGAGCCCGGCCTGACACCGACCGAGCGTGTGATCGCCTGGAATACGCTCGAAGTGCTGGCCTACCGCACCGGCAATCCCGATCACCCGATCAATGCCATCCCGCCCAGCGCGCAGGCGCATCTGCACCTGCGGTTTGTGGTCGGCACCGATGTCTCGGGCTTGAGCGACAAGGTGCAGACCCACCTCGCGAAACGCGGCTTCGGTGATGTCGAGGTCAGCGCGCCGGTGGTCATGGCGGCGACCCGGCTCGACCCCGACAATGCCTGGGTGACCTTCACGCTCGAATCGATCCAGCGCAGCACCGGCATCGCCGCGGCCCTGCTGCCCAACCTCGGTGGCTCGCTGCCCAACGATGTTTTTGCTGAAATCCTCGGCCTGCCCACGGTCTGGGTGCCCCACAGCTACCCGGCCTGCCAGCAACATGCGCCCGACGAACACCTGCTCGCCCCGGTGGCGCGGCAGGCACTTGAGCTGATGACCGGCCTGTTCTGGGATCTTGGCGTACAGGCGGCTTGTCTGCCGCGCCGGCCTTTGCCGCCCTTGCCGCCGTCAGCGGCCCACCCGTCTTGAGGTTTTGTCGATGACCCCCCTAACTCTCCAAGTCAACGGCCAGCCGGTGCAGGCCGAGGTCGCGCCGACGACGCTGCTGGTGCAGCTGCTGCGCCAGACTCTGCGCCTGACTGGCACCCATGTCGGCTGCGATACCGCGCAATGTGGTGCCTGCACCGTGCTCGTCGATGGGCGCGCGGTGAAGAGCTGCAGCATCCTTGCGCTGCAAGCGCAAGGATGCAGCGTGACGACCGTCGAAGGGCTGGCCACACCGGGCCCGGGCGGCGAACAACTGCATCCGCTGCAAGACGCATTTTCTGCCTGCCACGGCCTGCAATGTGGTTATTGCACGCCAGGCATGTTGATGTCCGCCGCCGGCCTGCTGTTGACCACGCCGCAGCCCAGTGAAGCGCAGATCGTCGACGCGCTCGAAGGCAACCTCTGCCGCTGCACCGGCTACGTGAATATCGTCGCCGCGGTGCAGCGGGCCAGTGAAGTGATGCGCTCCGGAGCGTCGACATGAATACGCCCAACGAGACCCTGCGCTTCGGCAGCGGCCACACGGTGCGCCGCATCGAAGACCCGGCGCTGATCACCGGGCGCGGCCAGTTCACCGACGATTTGCAGCGCGCCGGGCTGGCGCACCTGGTCTTTGTGCGCTCGCCGCATGCACACGCCACGATCAAGGATATTGACTTCGCCGATGCGATCGCGGTGCCCGGCGTGATAGCGGTGATCACCGGCGCCGACCTCGTCGCCGCGGGCATCAAGCCGATGCCCGGCCCGCCAGCGATCCTGCACCGGCCCGACGGCGGCGCGGCCGCAACCGCGGTGCGCCGTGCGCTGGCCGTCGACACCGTGCGCTTTGTCGGTGAAGCCGTGGCCGCCGTGGTCGCCACTTCGCTGGAGGCCGCGGTGAACGGCGCTGAAGGCGTCTTCGTCGACTACGACCCGCTGCCCGCGGTGACCAGCGTGCAAGCCGCGGTCGCCCCCGGCGCGCCGGTGTTGTGTGACGCGGCGTCAGACAATATCGCCGCGCAGACGCGCCCCGGCGACGCCGCTGCCACCGCCGCGGCATTTGCCCGCGCCGCGTTTGTCGTCGCGCTCGACCTCGTCAACCAGCGCCTGGCACCGAGCGCGCTGGAGCCGCGGGTGGTGCTGGCCGAACTCGTCGGCGGCCGCTTGATCGTGACCCTGTCGTGCCAGATGCCGACGGCAGTGCGTGGTGGCCTGGTCGACATGCTGCCGGGGCTGAAAGCCGAAGACGTCCAGGTGCGGGTGTTCGATGTCGGCGGCGGCTTCGGCATGAAAACCGGCATCTACCCGGAAGACATCGTCGTCGCGCATGCCGCGCGCAGCCTGAACCTGCCGGTCAAATGGTGCGCGCAGCGGATCGAGGAGTTCACCGCCTCGGTACACGGGCGCGACCTGACGACCCACGCCGAGCTGGCGCTCGACGCGGGCGGCCGCGTGCTCGCGCTGCGCGTGCGCTCGCTGGCCAATACCGGCGCCTACGCCACCGGCGTGGCCTGCATGATCCCGCTGGTCATCGGGCCCTGGGTCTCGACGAGTGTCTACGACATCCCGCTGGTATCGATGGAGCTGACGGCCGTGATGACCCACACCACGCCGCTGGGCGCCTACCGCGGCGCCGGCCGGCCGGAGGCGATCTACATCATCGAGCGCTTGATGGACGCCGCCGCGCGCACGCTGCAACTCGACCCCACCGAACTGCGCCGGCGCAACCTCATCCGCCCTGAGCAGATGCCCTACACCAACCCGATGGGCCAGACCTACGATGTCGGCGAATTCGAGAAGATGCTCGACCAGGCGCTGGTGCTCGCCGACTGGCCCGGCAGCGCAGCACGCGCAACCCAGGCGCGCGCCCGCGGCCGCCTGCATGGCCGCAGCGTGGCGACCTTTCTCGAATGGACCGGCGGCAACGCGTTGGTCGAAACCGTCGGCGTCAGGGTGCGCGCCGAAGGTGTCATCGAGCTGACCTCGGCGACGCAGGCGATGGGCCAGGGCATCGCCACCAGCTACGCACAACTCGCGGTGGACATCTTCGGCGTGCCGATCGAATGCATCCGCGTGCTGCAAGGCGACACCGACCGCGCCAACGGTTTTGGCAGCGCCGGCAGCCGCTCGCTCTTTACTGGCGGCAGCGCGGTGCGCGTGGCTGCCGAGCGCACGGTGGACCACGCCAAGGCCCTGGCCGGCGAAGCGCTCGAAGTCGCGCCGGCGGATATCGAATACCAGGCCGGGGCTTTCAGGGTCGTCGGCACCGACGTCGGCATCGGCCTCTTCGAGCTGGCCAAGAAGCAGGCCGGCGAGCAGATCACGATGGCCGCCGAGGCCAGCGCCAGCGGCCCGAGCTGGCCGAATGCCTGCCATGTCTGCGAAGTCGAGATCGACCCCGATACCGGCCTGGTGGAGATCGTCGCCTACGCGTCCGTCAACGATATCGGCCGCGTCGTGAGCCCGCAGATCGTGCAGGGCCAGCTTGACGGCGGCGCGGTGCAAGGCATCGGTCAGGCGCTGTGCGAGCAGCTCGTCTACGACAGCAGCGGCCAGCTCGTGACCGCCAGCTTCATGGACTACGCGATGCCGCACGCCGACGGCTTTCGCGCCTTCAAGACCACCTTCGACACGTCGGTGCCGAGCAAGAACAATATCCTCGGCGCCAAGGGTGTCGGCGAGCTCGGCACGATCGGCGCCACGCCGGTCGTCGTCAACGCGGTGGTGAATGCCTTGATCGAGGCCGGTGTGCCGCGGTCGGTGGCCGAGGCTCTGCAGATGCCGCTGGAGCCGGCGCGGGTGTGGGCGGCATTGCAGACCCGCGGCTGACGGTCGCGGGTGACGGTCGCGGGTGACAGCCGGCCTTGGGGCGGTCAATGCCGGCTGTGCAGGCGCAGCGCGGCGGTGAAGATCGGTTTGGCCCAGACGGGCATGCGCTGCAGCGCCAGGTGGTCGACGATGCGCCGGCCCTGCATCTGCAACAGCAGCCACGGCACGGGCCTCAAGCCAGCCTTGGGGTCGCGCGCCAGGCTGTTGTCGTAGACCCGCAGACTGGCCAGGTGCGGCAGCAGCCGCACCAGGTTGGCGCGGCTCGATTCACAACGCGCGCGGATCGTCGCCTCGGGGATATCGTGGCCGCCGGCGGCAACCCGCTCCTGTACCCGCTGGATGTGCAGCTCCGGGCTGGCCAGCCCGGCGTACCAGAGATGAATCTGCGCCCTTTCAACCGAGCTGGAGGCCGCTGCCTGCGCCACGCCGCGCGCCGCGCCGACGATGAGCATGTCGGTGATCGTTCGCGCGCCGAGCGTGGTCTCGAAAGCGTAAGCCAGGCTTTCGCGCAGCGCACGTTCGAGCCCGGCGCGGCCGAGCTCCCAGGCCTGTGCGTTGGCCGCGGGCACCGCCAGCCCCGGCTGCGCGTCGAGGATGCGGCGCGCCGCAAGATCGGGGTTGTAGTAGGGCGCCCCTTGCGCCAACAAGGCCGCGCCGCCGATGCTGCTCTTGCCGGCACCGTTGACACCGGCGATGACGTAGATCTGCGCGGGCATCGGCGGGTTCAAAGGCGGGGTGCCCGCTGTGCATGGCTGCGCGCCGCGGCGCTCAGCGGGCCTTGCCGGTCTTGCCTGACTTGACGGGTTGGGCTGCTTTGGGTGCGTTGGTCGCTGCGCCGTCAGCCGCGGCCGCAGCGGCGCGGCCAAGCTGCGCCGGGGTCATCGCAAAAGCCTGCGCCATGCCGCGCACCGAATCGGCGGTCTGCATGCGCGCGAGCATGTCGTCGAACTGCCGCGTCAGGCTGCCCAAGTCGGGCTCGGCAGCACGTTCGAGCGCCAGATAACGCTCCACCGACAGCATCACCATCGTCGGCACCTCGTGGCGCGTGATCAGGATCGCACCCTTGGTCATGACCTCGTGGGTGACCTGCTGCATGCCGCCGACGAGCTTGCTCGCAGTGACGCTGCTCAGGCGCTGCGTGAGCCGCTCCTGCGGGCTGGGCATCGACGCTGCCGGCGCGGCAGCGGCAGCGGCTGCGGCGTCGGCGCCGACGCCGGCCAGGGTGGAGGCCGGGCTGCGGGCGTGGGCTAGCACTGTGGGGCTGCTGGACATCAAGGCTCCTGGGCTGCAAATAGTCCATTTTACCCAAATTGGACCCATGCAGGGACGCCCGCGCCGTGCGCCGTGCGCTTGTGCGCGCTCAGACTCCGGCCAGCATCGACAGCGACATCGACCACAGGCGCTGGGCGCCATCGGCGTCCATCGCATGCGGCGAAAAACCCGAGACCCGGTTGCCCGGCGCGGCCGGCACGCCTTCGGCGCAGTCCTCGAGGTAGCGGCCGCCCTGGCCGTGCAGGGCGGCGGCAGTGGCCGCCCAGACGCTGGTCGACGCACCCTGCTCGGGGTTCTTGAACAAGTCCAGCGGCGTGTCGTCAGCCTTCAACCAGCCCAAGGCGCGCATCTCTTCGAGCGGCAGAAATTTCTGCAAGCCGGTCATGATGCCGCCGGGGTGCACCGCGTTGGACGTGATGCCGTCCTGCGCGTGGCGCAGATGCAGGCCGAGCGACATCAGCGCATTCGCGCTCTTGGCCTGGCCGTAGGCCTGCCATTTGTTGTACGGCCGGCGCTCGAAATGGATATCGTCGAAGTCGACGGCGCTGATCTTGTGGCCCGACGAACTCAGCGTCACGACGCGCGCGCCGCCCGGGATCTGGCCGGCGGCCTGCAACGCCGGCAGCAGCGCGGTGCTGAGCGCAAAGTGGCCGAGGTGGTTGGTTGCAAACTGTGCTTCCCAGCCTTGCGCGCTGCGGGTCAGCGGGCAGGCCATGATCGCGGCGTTGTTGACCAGGATGTGCAGCGGCGCGGCACCCCATTCGGCCGCCAGGCGCTGGATGCTGCCCAGGTCGGCAAGGTCCAGCAGCATCACGTCGACCTGCGCGTGGGCACTTTGTGCGCGCAGCATCGCTGCCGCGGCGTCGCCCTGAGCGCGGTTGCGCACCGCCAGGGTCAGCGCGGCGCCGGCCCGCGCCAGCGCGCGCGAGGTTTCCAGGCCGAGGCCGGACGCGCCGCCGGTGACCAGCGCTGTCTTGCCGCGCAGGTCGATCCCGGCGACGACCTCAAGCGCGGTGCTGCGGGCATTAAAAGCTGAGGACACGGGCATGCTGGGCTCCCGGGGCGTCGAGGTGTCGAGGTGTCGAGATGTCGAGATGTCGAGATGTCGATAGGCACAGTTTCGCACCGCACAGCGACTGCGCGCCATCGGCGTCGACGGCCAGCATCAGGCC
>JAYUSP010000381.1:0-4021 GCA_043755615.1 Betaproteobacteria bacterium | reverse complement strand
CGGCCGGGTCGATGCCGCACTTTCTGGGCGAGCTGCTGGCTGCCGCGGCCAAGGTCAAGTTGACCCATGTGCCCTTCCAGGGTGGTGCGCCGATGGTCATCAATCTGCTGGGCGGCCAAATCCCGATTGGCTTCGATACCCCGGCGGAGTTTGCCGAGCACCACCGCGCCGGCAAGCTGCGCATGCTGGGCTTGAGCGGCGGCCAACGCAATGCACGCTTCCCTGGCGTGCCGACGTTCAAGGAACAAGGCATCGATATCGACGCTACTGCCTGGTTTGGCGTCTTCGGCCCGCCCGGCATGTCGCCAGCGGCCGTCGACCGCCTCAACGCCGCGATGCAGGCGGCGCTGAAAGCCCCCGATGTCGTCGAGCGTCTCGACAAACTCGGCCTGAGCGCCGCGCCGGGCAGCGCCGAAGAGATGTCACGCCGGCTCGCCGCCGACAAGGCGGTGTGGAACCCGGTCATCAGCGCATCGGGGTTTCAGGCGGATTGACGGCGCCCGGGCAGTCCGCCGCCGATGCGCCTCGGATACGCCACCCACATGCCGCCAACACGCCACCAACGCGGCATCGATCGCGCTCAGCCGCTCAGCCAAGAGCCCGCCGCGCGTTCTGGAACATTCGCATCCAGGGGCTGGGGGCCCCGAGTTCACCGCCGCTCCAGCTCATCTGCACATTGCGAAAGACCCGCTCGGGGTGCGGCATCAATGCGGTGAAGCGGCCGTCGGGTGTGGTTACCGCGGTCAGGCCGTCAGCGCTGCCGTTGGGGTTGGCGGGATAGTTTTCGGTGGCTCGTCCGTGGCCGTCAACGAAACGCATCGCACGTTGTACGTTGATGGCATCACCACGCTGCGAGAAGTCGGCAAAACCTTCACCATGCGCCACCGCGATCGGCAAACGGCTGCCCGCCATGCCGGTAAAAAACAGGCTCGGACTGTCGAGCACTTCAACCAGTGACAGCCGCGCCTCGAACTGCTGGCTGCGGTTGCGGGTGAACTTCGGCCAGGCACTTGCACCAGGGATGATCGTGGCCAGCGCGGCCATCACCTGGCAGCCGTTGCACACCCCGAGCGCCAGGGTATCGCGGCGATTGAAAAAGGCCGCGAACATTTCCGCCAATGCCGGGTTGAACAGGATCGACCGCGCCCAGCCTTCGCCCGCGCCAAGCGTGTCGCCATAGGAAAAACCGCCGCAGGCGACAAAACCCTGGAACTGGTCGAGCCGCGCGCGGCCGGCGCCGAGGTCGCTCATGTGGACATCAAAAGTGTCGAAGCCGGCGAGGTGCATCGCGTGGCTCATCTCGATGTGCGAGTTGACACCCTGCTCGCGCAGGATGGCGATCTTCGGCCGCGTGGTGCGCACAAACGGCGCCGCGATATCGTCGGCGGGGTCGAAACTCAAATGCAGCTGCAAGCCGGGGTCGCCGGGATTGCCGGGATTGCCACCATCGCCGCTATCGTCGGAATTGCCGGAATCGCCGATGTCGCTGACTGCGGCATGTTCGGCATCAGCGCAGGCCGGGTTGTCGCGCTGCCGTGCGATGCGCCAGCTGACGCTGTCCCAGGCTTCGATGAGCCGGCTCAAAGGCGCGGCAAATTGCAGCTTCGCGTCGCGCCAGACCTCGACCGCCGCACGCCGGTTGGGCTTGCCGATGACATGCGCGTGGCGGCTCAAGGCATGCCGGCGCAGGCAAGCCATCACCGCATCACGCTGCGCTGCGGGCACCTGGATCACGGCGCCGAGTTCTTCGTTGAACAGCGCGCGCAGCGTCAGCTCGTCGCGCCGCGCGCCCACCTGCGTGGCCCAGTTCTTGGCGTCGCCCACTTCGGCGCGGCTGTCGTTGATGCCGTCGCCCTCGGTCACCAGCAAGTCGACATTCAGGCTCACGCCGATGTGCCCGGCAAAGGCCATCTCGCACACCGCCGCCCACAGGCCACCGTCGCTGCGGTCGTGGTAGGCCAGCAACTGCCCGCCGGCGCGCAACTCGTTGACCGCGGCGACGAGCGACTTCAGCAGCGCGGCGTCGTCGAGGTCGGGCACCTCGTTGCCAAACTGCGTCAACGTCTGCGCCAGGATCGAGCCGCCCATGCGTTTTTGGCCGCATCCCAGATCAATCAGGATCAGCGCCGAATCGCCGGCTTGCAACTGCGGCGTCAGGGTGCCGCGCACATCGGCCAGCGTTGCAAATGCGGTCACGATCAGCGATACCGGCGCGACGACCTGCTTCGATTCAGCCCCCTCGCCCCAGCGGGTGCGCATCGACAGCGAATCCTTGCCGACCGGGATGCCGATACCCAGCGCCGGGCAGAGCTCCAGCCCGACCGCCTTGACGGTGTCGAAGAGTGCTGCGTCTTCACCGGGCTCGCCGCAGGCCGCCATCCAGTTGGCGCTGAGCTTCACACGACGCAGCTCGATCGGCGCGGCGAGCAGGTTGGTGATCGCCTCGGCCACGGCCATGCGCCCCGATGCCGGCGCGTTGATCGCCGCCAGCGGCGTGCGCTCGCCCAGGCTCATCGCCTCGCCGCGAAAGCCGCTGAAATCGGCCAGTGTCACCGCGCAGTCGGCCACCGGCACCTGCCAGGGGCCGACCATCTGGTCGCGGTGCGAAAGGCCACCGACAGTGCGGTCGCCAATCGTGATCAGGAATCGTTTGCTGGCCACCGTCGGATGGCGCAGCACGTCGAACGCGGCGCGTTCGAGCGTCGTGCCGCCGAGGTCGAGCGCGGCTTCGCTGCGCGCCACACGGTGCACCTCGCGCTGCATCTTCGGCGGTTTGCCGAGCAGCACATTCATCGGCATGTCGATCGCATGCGTGCCGCCGGGGCCGTCTTCGAGCACCAGTTGCGGCGCTTCGGTAGCGACACCGACGACCGCAAACGGGCAGCGCTCGCGCTGGCACATCTGCTCGAACAGCGGCAGCAGATCCGGGTTCAGCGCGATGACATATCGCTCCTGGCTTTCGTTGCACCAGATCTCTTTGGGCGCAAGACCACTCTCTTCGACCGGCACCTTTTGCAGATCGAAGGTTGCGCCGCGCCCGGCGCCGTCAACCAACTCGGGGAATGCATTGCTGATGCCGCCCGCGCCGACATCGTGGATCGCCAGGATCGGGTTGTTCGCGCCGAGTCCCCAGCAATGGTTGATGACTTCCTGCGCACGGCGTTCGATCTCGGGGTTGCCACGCTGAACAGAATCGAAGTCCAGCGTCTGGGTGTTGCTGCCGGCAGCCATCGAGCTTGCCGCGCCGCCACCCATGCCGATGCGCATGCCCGGGCCGCCGAGCTGCACCAGCAACGTGCCGGCGGGGAAAATCACCTTGTGAGTCTGCGACGCGTCGATGACGCCAAGGCCGCCGGCAATCATGATCGGCTTGTGATAGCCGCGCTGCACACCGGCCACGTTCTGCTCGAAGACGCGGAAGTAGCCACCCAGATTCGGCCTGCCAAATTCGTTGTTGAACGCGGCGCCGCCGAGCGGGCCCTCGGTCATGATTTGCAACGCACTCGCGATATGCGCGGGCTTGCCGATCGCTCCAAGCTCCCAGCGTTCAGGCGCGCCAGGAAGATGCAAGTGGCCGACGCTGAAGCCGGTGATGCCGGCCTTCGGTTTTGCGCCGCGGCCGGTGGCGCCTTCATCGCGAATCTCGCCGCCGGCGCCGGTGGCCGCGCCGGAATAAGGCGCGATCGCGGTCGGGTGGTTGTGGGTCTCGACCTTCATCAGCACATGCACCGTGGTCTCGTGCGCGCGGTACGCCGGAGCGTTGGTGAAACCCGCTGGTCGCCACTGGCTCACCGGGCCGCCGGCCATCACCGAAGCGTTGTCGCTGTAGGCGACGATGGTGTGCTGCGGCGAGGTGTTTTCGGTATGCCTGATCATGCCGAACATCGACAGCGGCTGCGCGACGCCGTCGATGATGAAATCGGCGTTGAAGATCTTGTGCCGGCAATGTTCACTGTTCGCCTGCGCGAACATCATCAGCTCGACATCACTCGGGTTGCGCTGCAGCCTGGCGCCAAAAGCA
>JAYUSP010000380.1:0-4029 GCA_043755615.1 Betaproteobacteria bacterium | reverse complement strand
CGTCGACCTTGCGCACCAGGCCGCTGAGCTGGAAGTCGACGCCGTCGACGATGCCCACCGGCCGCGCGGTGAGAAAGTTGCCCGACACCACGCGCACCGTGGCGTTGGCCATCGGTGTATTTGGCAGGCCTTGCGAAAACGCGGCCTCGATCTCGAAGCGCAATTGCCCGGCGGCCTCTTGCGCGCAATCCAACGCCACCGCGTCGGTGATGCGCACGCCGTGGCTGAAGCGCTCGGTCTGGCCCTTGGCGCGCAGTTGCTCGCTGACCTGCGGCCGAAAGCCGTGCACGAGTGCGATGCGGATCCCCATCGCATGCAGGATCGCCAGGTCCTGCACAAACGCGCTGAGCTTGCCGGCGGCGATCGCTTCACCGACCAGCCCGATGACAAAGGTCTTGCCGCGGTAGGCGTGGATGTACGGCGCTACAGCCCTAAACCAGGGCACGAAGGTGTGCGGGAAGACGAAGCTGGAAGGCATGTTCATCGCGGGGGCGATTGTGCCGCAGGGGCAGACCGTCACACCGCGCGATACCACGCCACATCACGCCACGTCACGCGAGCCTGCGCGACGCGCGACCGCGGTGATTGACCCGGAGCCGCTGGCGCGGCACGATGTGCGGTCTGCCCATTCACACAGGAGTTATCACCATGGACGTCTTCAAAACCGTTGGCGCGGTCAGTTGGACTGAGCTGACCACCCCCAACCCCGCCGCCGCCACCGAGTTCTACGGCAAGCTGTTCGGCTGGACCTTTGACAATATGGACATGGGCACCGGCCCTTACCACGTCATCAAGATCGGCAACGATGCCATTGGCGGAATCATGGCGCCACCGCCCGGCGCACCCGCGGCGCTACCCCACTGGGGCTCGTATGTCACGGTTGCCAGTTGCGACGATGCGGTGGCCAAGTGCACCGAGCTAGGTGGTGTGGTGTGCATGCCGCCGATGGACGTCAAGGGTGTCGGCCGCATGGCCGTGATCCAGGATCCGCAAGGCGCGATGATCAACGTCATCAGCTACGCCGCGCCCGCCGGCTGAAGCTGCAACCGACACGCGGCCGCGGGGCCCCGATAATCCGGGCCCCGTGACCCCGCATTCCAAGGCCCCGCCGGCCCCGGCCGGGCCTGCCGCGCCCCGCGCGGCGAACCCCGTCCCGCCGATCACCTATCCAGAGTCGCTGCCGGTCTCCGCCCGGCGCGAGGAGATCGCGCGCTTGATCATCGCGCACCAGGTGGTTATCGTGTGCGGTGAGACCGGCTCCGGCAAGACCACGCAGTTGCCGAAGATCCTGCTCGAACTCGGCCGCGGCTGGGGCGCCGGTGGCCGGGGCCTGATCGGCCACACCCAACCGCGGCGCATCGCCGCATCGAGTGTGGCCAAGCGCATCGCCGAGGAGCTGAATTCACCGCTCGGCGACGTCGTCGGCTACAAGGTGCGCTTCCAGGACCGCCTGCAGCGCGGCGCCTCGGTCAAGCTGATGACCGACGGCATCCTGCTGGCGGAGACGCAGACCGACCCGCTGCTCAAGGCCTACGACACCTTGATCATCGACGAGGCCCACGAGCGCAGCCTGAATATCGATTTTCTGCTCGGCTATCTGCGCCAGATCCTGCCGCGCCGGCCCGACCTGAAAGTCATCGTGACGTCGGCGACGATCGATGCTGACCGCTTTGCGCAGCACTTTGCATCGGCCCGCCTGGCGCCGGGCCGCCCCGAGCCGGGCGACGCCCCCTTGGGGGGCAGCGATAGCGCGAAGCGCGGAGCGTGGGGGCCTGGCGAACTCCGGCCGGCGCCGGTGATCACCGTCTCCGGTCGTCTGTATCCCGTTGAGCAGCGCTGGCGGCCGTTTGAAGAGAGCCGCGAATACGACCTCAACGACGCCATCGCTGATGCGGTGGACGAACTCTGGCGCGGCGCGCCGAACCTGGGTGGCGCTGTGCGCGGCGTCGGCGACATCCTGGTCTTTTTGCCCGGCGAGCGCGAGATCCGCGAGGCCGCCGACCACCTGCAAAAACACCTCGCACGGCACATCAAGGGCGTGCCGCGTGGCGGCCCGCCGGCGGAGATCCTGCCGCTCTTTGCACGCCTGTCGCAAGCCGAGCAGGAGCGTGTTTTCAGCGCCGGCAACGGCCGCCGCATCGTGCTCGCGACCAACGTCGCCGAAACCTCGTTGACGGTGCCGGGGATCCGCTTTGTCATCGATGCCGGCGTTGCCCGCGTCAAGCGCTACAGCTACCGCAACAAGGTCGAACAGTTGCTCGTCGAACCGATCAGCCAGGCCGCGGCGCAGCAACGTGCCGGCCGCTGCGGGCGGGTTGCCGACGGCATCTGCATCCGGCTCTACGACGAAAAAGAATTTGCTGGCCGGCCGCGTTTTACCGACCCGGAAATCATGCGCTCGTCGCTGGCCGGTGTGATCCTGCGCATGAAGTCGCTGCGCTTCGGGCAGGTCGATGATTTTCCTTTTCTCGAAGCGCCGCCACGCAAGGCGATTGCCGACGGTTATGCGCTGCTCGACGAGCTGAATGCGGTGGACGACGACAACGAACTCACGCCTATAGGCCAGCAACTCGCCAAGCTGCCGCTGGACCCGCGGGTCGGCCGCATGATCCTCGAAGCCCGCGATCGCCAGGCGCTGGACGAAGTGCTGGTCATCGCCAGCGCCTTGAGCGTGCAGGACGTGCGCGACCGGCCGCTCGAAGCCGCCGCGGCAGCCGACGAAAAGCATCGCAAGTTCGACGACGAGAAGTCGGAGTTCATGGGCTATCTCAAACTCTGGAAATGGACGGAAGAAGGGCGCGGCGTGCATGGTCATGCGGCGCAAAACACCGACACCCATCGGCTTAGCAACCGCCAGCAGGAGCAGCGCCTGCGCGAGAGTTTTGTGAATCCACGGCGGCTGCGTGAATGGCGCGACATCTATTCACAGCTGCACACGGTGGTCGCCGAGCAGGGCTGGCGGCTCAACGCCAGCGCGGCCACCTACGAGCAGATTCATCTGTCGATGCTCGCCGGGCTGCTGGGCAACATCGGGTGCAAGAGCGACGACGAAGACTGGTATCTCGGCGCGCGTGGCATCAAATTCTGGCGCCACCCCGGCGCGCACCTGAGCAAGAAGCCCGGCCGCTGGCTGGTGGCCGCCGAGCTTGTCGAAACGACGCGCCTGTTCGGGCGTGGGCTGGCGTCGATCGAGCCGACCTGGATCCCGGCCATCGCCGGCCATCTGCTGAAAAAGCAGTTGCTCGAACCACATTGGGAAAAGAAGGCCGCCGAGGTTGTGGCTCTGGAGCGTGCGACGCTGTACGGCATCGTCGTCTACAACAACAAACGGGTGAACTACGGGCAGGTTGATGCCGCTGCGGCGCGCGAGATCTTCATCCGCGAAGCGCTGGTCAACGGCGAGTGGGAGACCAAGTTGCCCTTCCTGGCGGCGAACCAAAAACTCATCCAGCAGGTCGAAGAACTCGAACACAAGTCCCGGCGCCAGGACGTGCTCGTCGACGACGAACTGATCGCCGCGTTCTACGACCAGCAACTGCCCAAGGACATCTGTTCGGGCGCGACTTTTGAGCGCTGGTATCGCGACGAGATCAAGCGCAACCCGCAGCTGCTGCAGCTCACGCGTGACGAGTTGATGCGCCACGAAGCGGCCGGCATCACGACCGCGACCTTCCCGAAAACGCTGCGCCTGGGTGGCATCGACTGCACCGCAACCTACCTGCACGAGCCGGGTGATGCGAAGGACGGCATCACGGTCACGCTGCCGATCTACGCGCTGAACCAGGTCGCCGACGATCGCTGCGATTGGCTCGTGCCCGGCATGTTGCGCGACAAGGTGCTGGCACTGGTGAAAAGCCTGCACCAGCGGCCGCGTTCGCGGCTGGTGCCGCTGCCCGAATTTGCCGCCGAGTTTGCTGAGCAGACGCCGTTTGCGCAAGGCAACCTGTCGGATGTGCTGCTGAAGGCGGTGCGCGAGCGCACCCAGCTCGCGGTGCAGCGCAACGACTTCAAGATCGAGACGCTGGCGCC
>JAYUSP010000379.1:0-12914 GCA_043755615.1 Betaproteobacteria bacterium | reverse complement strand
CCGGGATCATCGTCACCTGCCCCGGCACCATGACCAGCAGCAGCAGCAGCCGGAATATCTGATGGCGGCCCCTGAACCGCAGCCGCGCCAGCGCATAGCCGGCCAGGCTGTTGGACAGCACGCCGAGCACGGTGACGACCAGGGCGACAAACATCGAGTTGAAAAACCAGATCCTGAAGTCGCTGGCCAGGATCGTGCGGTAGGCATCGAGGTTGAAGGCCACCGGCAGCAGCTGGGTCGCCTCGGACAGCTCGCGCGTGGTCTTCAGCGACGTGAGGAAGGCCCACACGAAGGGCAACAGGGTGAGCAGGCTGTAAACGATCAGGAAGCCATGCAGCACGGTCGCCGCCAGGGCCGGGCGCTTCACTGGTTGGCTCCGTCGGCCTTGAAGAAACGGTTCACCATCGCGGTGACGGCAACGATGATCAGCGTCAGCACGAGGGCGAGCATGCAGGCCAGGCCCATCGTGTTGTAGGTCTTGAAGGCGAAGTGGTAGATCAGCAGCGTGAAGGTCAGCGTGCTGTTCTCGGGCCCGCCGTCGCCGCTGGACAGGATGAAGGCCTGGTCGAAGACCTGGAAGCAGCCGACCACGCCCATCGTGACGACGTAGAACAGGATCGGCATCAGCTGCGGCACGCTGATCTCCCAGTGCCTGCGCAGCGGGCCGGCGCCGTCGAGCTCGATCGCTTCGTACATGGTCTTTGGAATCTCCTGCAGCCCGGCCAGGAAAACAACCATGAAGTGGGGCACCGTGCTGAAGACGTTCATCAGCATGATGATCGGCAGCGCCCAGGCCGGATCCGACAGGAAGCGGATCGTCACGCCCCAGTGGGTCTGCAGGTACTGACTGACGAGGCCGTTGTTATTGAACAGCCACATGAAAATCATCGTCATCGCGGCCGACGAGGTCAGCGTCGGCAGGAACAGCAGGGTCACGAAGCCGCGCTTGAAACGCACCTTGCCATTCAGCAAGCAGGCCAGGCCCAGCGCGAGCGCGGTCTGCAGCGGCACGACCACGGCCACGTACTGCACGGTGTTGCGCAGCGCCGCCCAGAACTTCTCGTCCTCGAGCAGGTAGTCCAGGTTTTTCAGCCCGACCCACTCGGCGCGGCCGGAGATCACGTCCATCTTCAGCAGGCTCACGGCCAGCGCGATCAGCACCGGCGCCAGCACGAACAGCGTCACCAGCGCCACAGTGGGCGCCAGAAAGAGCCAGGCCGCGCGAGCGTCGCGGTTGCGAACGGCGTTGTGGCTCATCGCATGCGCGCGATTTCGCGGTTGGCGGCGTTCTGCGCCCGCGCCATCGCCGCGGGGATCGGCAATGATCCATTGAGCGCAGCCACAAACTGGTTGCCGAAGTTGGCATCGACGATCGGCAGACCGATGCCACGCGACCAGACCGTGGCGTAGGCCGCGCCGGCGACATGCGCTTTCAGCACCGGGTCGGCATCGAGTTGCATCTGTCGCTGCACCGACAGCCGGGTCGGCAGCGTGCCGGATGCTCGCGACCACGCTTCCATCCGCGGCCCGCTCATGAAACGCGCAAAGCGGAACGCCGCTTCCTTGTGGGCCGACTGGCGTGACACGGCCCAGCCGACGACAAAGGCCATCGTATGCGGCTGGCCATTCATGCGCGGCATCTCGCGCGTCGCGAAACGCACCTCGGGGTAGTCGCGGCGCAGTGAGGCGGCGACCCAGTTGCCCTCCATCATCAGCGCGACCTTGCCGCCACCGAAGGCCGCGCCGGGTGAGTCGCTGCCCAGGTCCTCACGCGGGTTGACGATGCTGCCCGAGCGCCGACCCTGGACGAAGGATTCGAGATAGGCCAGGCCACAGGCGTTGAGCTCGAGCCGGGCCTGGTCCTGCGCGTCGATCAAGGGCGGCCCGCAGCGCTCGAGCGCCGACAGGTGGCGCGCCAGATCCTTTTCGACCAGCATCGCGACGCGGCCGCGAGGCAAGCGCAGCTGCAGGCGCTGCGCAAAGGCCGCCAGCGCCATGAAGTCCTGCGGCACATCGGCCGGCGCAAAACCGGCGGCGCCGAGCAGCTCGGTGTTGATGTACAGCGCCAGCGTGGAAAAGTCCTTGGGCAATCCGTAGAGGCGGCCGTCGCGGGCGCGGAAAGCGTCGAGGAACTGCGCCGGAAAGTCCTCGGGCTGCTGCGCCGCCTCGTCCCACGGCTCCAGGACGCCGGCGCGGATGAAGGCCGGCGCTTCGTGTGAATCCAGGTAGAAGACATCCGGCGGCTTGCGTGCCGCAAAGCGCGAGCGCATCACGTCCATGTACTTGTCGGTGATGACCTGGGCCCGCACCGTGATGCCGGTCTGCTCGCCGAATGCGGCGATCGCATCCTTCAGCGCGGCCTGCTCGGACGGCAGGTTGGCCCACAGCGACAGTTGCACCGCAGCGCCGCGGCGACCGCCGTCGCAGCCGCCGAGTGTGAGCCCGACCCCGACCCCGAGCCCCAACCCGACCCCAAGCCGGGTGGCGCCCAAACCCGCCTGCAGCAGCGTGCGTCGTGTTGTCACGCCGGCGCGCGTACCGCCAGATAGACGGTGCTCCACAACTGGATGGCGTTGCTTTCGTCGGCGGTCGCGCTCAAGGGACCATAGGGCTCGAGGCGGAAGTGTTCGCCCTCAAACGTCCAACTCCACAGCTCCCCCTCGGCCGCGTCCCGCGTGGCATGGATGACCTGCCAGAGCGCGCTCTGCGCACTGCGCAACTGGGCCTGCAAGGGTGGCGCCAAATCGGCGCGCCGCAACTGGCGCGCCAGGCCCTCGGCAAGCAGCGCCTGCTGCCAGCTCCAGACCACGCAGCCGTGATAACAGTCGCGTCCGAACGCAGGCCACAGCGCCGCATCGGCGGGCGCTGCATTGGCCACCAGCAGGCCGGCCTCGGTCATCAAGCCGGCCGGGAATGGGCGCATCACGGCGCGCAACTCCTGCGCCAGCCAGACGGCGTCGGGTTCGGCAAAGAGCAGCACGAAGCCCAGGTCACTGTGCATGACGGGTATTGGCTGGCCCTGGGCATCGAGCGAGAGCGCTGCAAAGCGCAGCGCATCGTCGCCGTGCAGGCTGTCGATGGCCCGCGAGAGTGCGACCCCCGGCAGCGCATTGGCGCTGGCGTACGCCGCCAGCTGCATCTTCAAGCTGGGCAGCGGCAACTGCACCGCGAAGCAGCGCGGCGCCTGGTCTCGCCAAACGACTGCCCAGTCGGCCGCCGCGCGCAGCGCAGGCTCGTCGTCGGGAGGGAGGTACGGGTCGAGCAAGCCTGCGCGATGCAGCCGGGCGATCGCCGACAAGGCCGCCGGCACGAGCGCCACATTGACGCTGTAGGCGTAGCGCCCTCGGCCCAAGCCGTCGGCGCTGTCGCGCCAGTCGCCGACGGTCTCGCCGTCGCCCAGCGCCACCAGGTGCCGGGCCTGCGGGTCGTTGGCAAAGGCCGCGGCGCGCGCCAGCACGTAGCGGATGTTGCGCATCAACAGCACGCCCGCGGCCGTGCCGTCGATCGCACGCGCCAGAAAAGCCGCCGCGTCGGGCTGACCCTGCAGCGCATCGGCCAGCACGGGCAGCAGCATGAAGTCGTCATCGACCATCTTGTAATCGAAGATCGGCGCGCAATGCGCCGCTTCGCCGCGCTGCACACGCTGCAACGCGGCGAACTCGCCGATATCTTCTTCGTGCGCGACGCGGCCGGCCGGGCTGAGCCGGCGCAGCACCGAGCGCAGCGCGCCATGCACCGCCGCGGGACGCAACACCGGCAGCAGCAGGCGCAGCGACATCAGCGTATCGCGCCCGAAGTAGGTCAGGAAGCGCCAGGAGCCGGCCAGCCAACTGTCGTCGAAGCACAGCAGGCACAGGCTGCGGCGCACCGCAGCGTCGCGCGCGGCGCGTTCGTTGAGCAGCTCGGCCTCGGCCAGCGGGCGCAGCGGCTCGTCGCCGCTGCGTGCTTCGAGCAGCAGCCGCAGGCCCGCGCCAGCATGCGCTGCGTGCAGGCGCAGTCGGCCGTCGGGCAGCGGCTCGACGCGGCCGCCGTCCAGCAGGCGAAGGTGCAAGCGGTAGCCGGCGGCACCATCCAGGCGCGCACGCGCCCAGGTCGCGCTCTGCGCCGTCAGCTCGGGCCGCGCATCGCACTGCGGCGGGACGCGGCGACAGTGCTGGTACTCGCGCAGCATGCGGATGCTGCCCATCAACCCACGGCGCACGACGAGGGTATCGGCGTTTGCGTGCAGTCGCACGCTCAAACCGAGCAAGGGGCCTTCAGGCGGCAGCGCCTGCGGCGCTTGTTGATGCTGCCAGCGCAGCGTCGGCGGCGTGTCGTCGAACCACAGGCCGCAGCCGCTGGAGCCAGCCGCAAAGGCCACCAGCAGGCGCACGTCGGGTTCGGTGCAACTGAGCACATGCGCCGTCAGCGCCCCGTCACGAAGAAATTGGCTGATCGCCGCGCCGTCGATCACCTGGTGGTGCAGCGGCTCGGCAGAGGGGACAACAGAGATCACAGGCTCGGATTCTCGACAACAAGGAGGGGGCGGCGACGTGCCAAGTCGCCGCCCGGGCCGCGTTCAGAACGCGAAGCTGGCGCTGACCTGCAGGTTGCGTCCGAGAATCGGCCGCGCAAAGAAATAGTTCGAGCCGGTCGCTTCCTGGAATGCACTCGTGCCGCCCCGTGGGTTGCCTTCGGTCAAACCGGTTTCGTTGGTCAGGTTCTGAATGTTGGCGTGCAGCGTGATTTTGGACGTGATCTCGTAACGCGCCGACAGCGCGACCGTCGTGTACTTGGGCAGTGCGATCGAGTTGGCCAAGTCCGCGTAGCGCTTGCCCACGTGCTGGAAGGACATCGAAACTTCGCCCTTGCCGTCGAGCAGGTAGTAGGTCGGCGTCAACGTGAAATTGATCTTCGGCGTGCGCTCGGGCAAGTTGCCGCTGTAGGAAGCGAGTTCGTCGCGATAGAGCGCCGCGCTCGGGCCGGTCACGTTGGTGATTTTGAGGTCGTGTTTCTGCAGCACCCCGCCCAGGGTGACGCCGAACTGCTTGAAGGGTTTGTAGTCGAGTTCGAACTCGATGCCATTGACCAGGATGTCGCTCGACGCCACCGTGGCCTGGGTATCGTTGCCGATCACCCGCGAGAAGCCGCGGTAGTCCTTGTAGTCGGTGCGGAACACCGTGATCATGGCCGACAGGCCACGCGCCCTGAAGCGCGCGCCGACCTCGGCAAAGTTGATATTGGTGACCGGGTTCTCGCCATTGGAGTTGTAGCTCGATGAATAGCGACCGTAGAGCGCCAGATTGTCGTTGAGCAAGTAGTTGCTGCCCACCGTCCACGACGGCTCGCTCCAACTGCCCTTGTTGGTATTGAATGCACCCGAGAAGGCACCGCCGAAGTTGTTGTTGCCCATGACGTTGTCGACATCAGTCACGCCGTCGGCGAGGAAGGCGCCAGGGATGCGCGTGTCGGCGGCACCGATGCCATGCCGCGCGGTGATCCGGTAGCGCTCCCAACGCACACCACCATCGAGCCTGAGGTTGTCATTGACTTTCCACTCGTCGTTGACATAGATCGAGTGCGACGTGGCCTTGGCGTTGTTCACGCCCTCGCCCCAGGTGTTGTACTGGAGGACACCCTTGTCCGTGAGGTAGCCCGCGATGCGCCCGCTCGGGTCCAGCGCGACGATGTCCATGCGATTGGCGTTGCTCTTGACGTCCGACAGGAACGAGGTCGCACCCACGTTCTGATCCTTGGTCAGATCGGTGTCGAACGCGAGCCAGCCGACGGTCAGGCTGTTGTTCTTGGTACCCCAGGTGACGGACAGGTCGTTCACGGCCTCCGTCAGATAGCGTTTGTTGCGTGCCGTGACGTTTTCGGCCACCAAGCCGTTGCCGTTCATCGCGTTGAGCTGCGCATCGGTGCCAAGGATCTGCCCGGTCGAGACCATCTGCAGCGCTGGCGTGCAGGTGCCGCCGCAAGCGGCCGCAAATCGCGCCAGCATGGCATTGACGTCGGCGCGCTGACCCGCCACCGGGATCGCCGGGTTTCGGTTCAAGCGCGTGATGGCCGGTACGAGGCCGTCATTGCTGAAGCTGAAGACGGAGTTGAAGTCGTTCTTGAAATCGGTGTAGCGGCCCTTGGATCGCAGCGTCCAGTCCTTCGTCAGGCTCTGCTCGAAGCTGTAGCCCAGGGCCTTGGCCTTGGTCTGAACACCATCGTTGATGGCATCGTTGATCTGGCTGGTGGCGCCGGTGCTTGCCGAGGTCTTGACCGTCATCGCGCCGTTGTCGCGCCCGAGCAGGGTCCCGTAGTTGGCGTCCAGGCCCGGAATGCCCTTGGGGCTTTGCAAATTCTGCAAGGGAATCGGCAGCAAGAAGGTGTTGTGGTCATCAACCAGCTTGACGTTGACGCTGAACTCTCCCCCCGTCCACTTCTTGCCGATCATTCCGCGGAAGATGCCGCCTTTGTCGGCCGTGAAGCCGGTGTCGCGCACGTTGTCGGCAACGCGGTAAAAGCCACCGACGCCATAGAACCAGCCGTCGCCGGCGTCACCGCCGTAGCGCAGGTCGACGCGGCGTGTTTTGTAGTCCGACAGCGTCACGCGCATCACACCCGCGGGTTCGAACTTGTTCCTGAAGGTCAGGAAGTTGATCATCGCGCCGGCGCCGTTGACCGTCAGGATGCCCGACGTGCCCCCGCGCACCGCTTCCAGGCGGTCGATGAACAATTCCTGCTTGAGGATCGTGTCGGCCAGCGCCGGCGTGTAGAACACTGGCAGGCCGTCTTCGAGGATCTGGATGAACTGCTGGCCGCCACCCGGCAGTCCGCGCACCGAGAAGTTGTTCGACGCTTCGCCGCCCGAGTCCTCGACCATGATCGCCGGCACCATCTCCAGTGCACTGGCGGTGCTGCGGGGGGCCTTCTTGTCGATCAGATCGCGATCAACGACCGTCACCGCCACCGAGCTTTCACGCACCGTGCGCTTGAGCGAGGTACTGCCGGTGATGACAATCCGGTCGAGCTGCTCGACTGCTTTGTCCTCCTTCTTTTCCTCTGGCGCTGTGGACTGCGCGATCGCGCTCAGCTGCAGCAGCGCGAGCGACGCTGCGAGCGCCGTGGCTCTGGGCCGAAAGAGTGGGCTCCGAGTCGTCTTGGTCATCATGTCTCCGTAATTGGGTCAATGGACACCGGCACTGCGGTCAAGGTTGCGTGGGCGCCGGATTGCCATTCTGCGATGGATGCAATCGATTGCAAGTCAGGGTATTCACGCTCCTCCCGCGGCGCCCATTGCATGAACCGAACCAGCGCAGCACAAGCGCCGGCCTGCCCTCTTTCAATTGAATGCACGGGTGCTCGACTAACGACTGTGTGCACTGTCTGCTGGGGCCGGCAGTGGCCGCGCCAATGCAGTCGCTGGGGCGGCGGCGCAATGCCGGGCGACATACGCCTCGTGCGTGGGCATCGTCTGCACCGCGTGCGCGATGCCAGCGTGGATCGCGCGAAGGAATTGCTGGCAGTCGTCCTCGTCGAGGAGATGGGCCAGCGCGTGCGCCCCTCCGGGCAAGATGCCCTGACCCACCATCACCTGCAACCAGCTCGACTCGGCGAAGATGTCGGCTTGGTGGCGCTGAATGCGGCCGTTGCTGCGGAACAAATCAAGCCGCGCACGCAGACTGTCCGGCAGCGGCAGCGCCCGGCAATGGCGCCAAAACGCACTGTCATCGCGTGTGCTGGCCTTGTAGTGCAGTACCAGAAAGTCGCGGATCAACTCGAACTCGAGCTCGCCCTGGCGGTTGAACTCGTCACGGTCGGCATCTGACCAGTCCGCGCCCGGAAAGAAGTTCATCAGGCGCGCAATATTGGTCTGGATCAGGTGGATGCTGGTCGACTCCAGCGGCTCCATGAAACCACTCGCCAAACCGATGGCCACCACGTTCTTGTTCCAGAACTTCTTGCGCCGCCCGGTCGTGAAGCGCAACAGGCGCGGCTCGGCCAGTGCGGCGCCGTCGAGCCGACCCATGAGGATGGCCAGCGCTTCGTCCTCGCTCATGAACTCCTTGGAGAAGACGTGACCGTTGCCGGTGCGATGCTGCAAGGGAATGCGCCACTGCCAGCCTGCCGCATGTGCCGTCGAGCGGGTATAGGGCGTGAAGTCACCGCCTTTGGCGCAGGGTACGGCCCAGGCGCGGTTGCAGGGCAGCCACTCGGTCCAATCATCGAAGCCGGTGTGCAGCGTTTTTTCGATCAGCAGGCCGACGAAGCCCGAGCAATCGATGAACAGCTCGCCGGCATGGCGATCTCCGTTGGCCATCACGACGGCGTCGACATGGCCGTCGTGTGCATCGCCGCGTGCATGCTGCTCGACACGCACGATCTTGCCCTCGGTGCGGCGCACCCCGCGCGCCTCGGCGAAGCCGCGCAGGAAACGCGCGTAGAGGCCGGCGTCGAAGTGGAAGGCATAGGCGATGGCCGATAGCGGCGTGTTCGGCGCGTTGACCGGGCGCTGGAAGCGGTTGTTCCAAGCCGCCACGGTGTCGACCGAGTAAGCACCCAGTTCGGCGGCCTTGCCTTGCCGGAATTGGCTGTACCAGTAGTGGTGGAAAGGCACGAGGCCCAGGTCCTGCCCGACCGGTGCGAACGTGTGGATGTAGCGGCTGCCCAGGTGCGACCAGTCGATGAACTCGATGCCCAGCTTGAAGCTGGCCTGCGTCTCGCGCATGAAGGCATTTTCGTCCAGTCCCAGCGAGCTGTTGTACTGTTTGATCGCGGGGATCGTGGCCTCGCCGACACCCACGGTGGAGATCTCGTCGGACTCGATGAGGTGGATGTCGTAGCGGCCGTGCAGCAGCTTGGAGAAAGCCGCTGCGGTCATCCAGCCCGCGGTGCCGCCACCTACGATGACGATGCGCTGAAGGGTCGGTTTGTCCATACCACGAGCTCCTTGTCAGAGACGGTTTGCCGGCATCAACCCTGCCACTCAGCAGCGCCAGGCGTAGCGTCGAGGGCCGCTGCCGTCGTCACCCTCGATGCGCAGCGCGCGCGCGGCCAGACCGACCGTCAGCGCAATCCAGGTCCTGTCCAGGCACCAGCGCATCGCGAGCTGGTCATCATCGCCGCCTTGCAGTTCGAACCGGCCGCCGAAGGCCGGATGGCTGTTGCGCAGCCGGATCATGTCGAACAAATCCTGCACCACCGGGCGCCGCAATGCCGTATCGATCTCGACACGATCGTACTGGTGTCGATTGATGTCGCGACCGACGCCAGTGCGCTCCAGCAATGCGGTGTCGTTCTCACCGGCGAGCAAGCCCACGTAGTACACCTGCGGCACCCCGGGCAGGAAGAACTGGATCGCGCGCGCGACCAGGTACGCCCGGTCATCTCGGCCGAGGGCATCGTAGAAGGTGCAGTTGACCTGATAGAGGTCCAGATTCGACGCCGCAGCGCCAGTGGCCTGCCGGCTGGTGCCGCCGCTGTTGTGGTGGATGGTCGCGACCATGGCGTCAAGCTCATCGGGCGCAACCAGACCCGGACAGGCCGCCCGCTCACGCGCTGGCACGCTGGTGTCGGCCCCGACGTCGATGATGCCGATGCCGTCGTGCGTATCGAGTACCGTCAGCGCGTTGGTCGGACGCATGCCGATCCAGCGCCGCAGTGGCAGCGCAGTGCCATTGAACAGCGCGTGCAGCACCAACGGCGGCAGCGCAAAATCGTAGACCCAGTCGACGCGCCGGGCGATCTCGATCTGACGCCCGAAGTAGGAGTGAACTTCCACCAAGACTTCGATGCCCGCTGCCTTGGCGCGTGAGGCAAATGCGGCAATGAAGTCGAAGGTCTGCGGCAGCATGAAACAACTTGTGCCGGCCTTCTTGATGGCATAACCCGCCGCGTCCAGACGGATCATTCGAATGCCATTCGCCGCGAAGATGCTCAGGATGCCGTCCAGGTAGGCGCTGCCGTTTGGATGCAGCACGTCGATGTCCACCTGCTGCGCCGTGAAGGTGGTCCAGAGGAATTGCTTTTGCCCGTTGGCCAGGGTGACCGACGTGAAAGGCATGCCCGGCCGTGGCCGATAGATTGCGAGCAGATCCTCTTCTTTTGCGCCGGTCGGGAACACCGATCCGAAGCTGAGGAACATGCCGGCATAGCGTGACCGGGCACCGTGCTGCACATAGTCCAGGAACTGCCGCGAGCGGGACGAGATGTGGTTGACGATCACATCACCCACGACGTCCATGTGCGCGGCAAGGGCCTTCACGTCATTCCAGTCGCCCAGGCGCGGATCGACTTGGGTGTGGTCGATCGGGTCGAAGCCGGCATCGGAGCCGTCGATCGGGTCGAAGAAGGGCAGCAGATGCACGCCGCCAAAGAGGCCGGACAAGGGCCCGGCGGCGTCCACCACCAGTGCCGTCAGATCCTGCAGCCCACCCCCGGACAGGCGATCGACATAGGTGATCAGTTGAACTTGGTTCTTCATCGGGCAACGGAGTCAGCCACGGGCCCACAAGCAAGTTGCTTGCTCGCCTACCGCGACGAAGGGGGATCAGCCGCAAGCGAGCATCAGGGACCCGGTTAGCAATCGGCGTTGGCTCACCGGCACCGTCTCGAACGAGTCGCGTCGACAACCAACCCATGGATGCTGCCACAGGTTGCAATCGATTGCATTTCGGGCTTACCCGACCCGGGCTCGCGCCCGATCTCGAGCCATGCACCGACGTGCGCATCCTCGGCCCGGGCCTGGTGTGACAATGAATGGCGCAATGACCAAACCACACCCGATCGGCAAGACCCCACCGACCAGACGACCTCAGATGGCGGATGTCGCGCGCCTCGCCGGTGTGTCGGTCGCCACCGTATCGCGCGCTCTGGCGGGCAGTCCGCTGATCAATGCCGACACCAAGGAGCGGATCAGTCAGATTGCGCGCTCCGTCAACTACACCATCAACGTTGGCGCGCAGAACTTGCGTCTGCGCCAGAACCGCACCGTGGGCCTGGTGGTGCCACTGGACAGCCACACCCGCCAGCACCTGACGGACCCCTTCTTTCTCGGCTTGGTGGGCTCGATCGCCGATGCCTTGACGGACCAGGGTTTCGACGTCCTGCTGTCGCGGGTCGACGCCGAGCGGCTCGATCAGGCCGCCCAACTCGTGGAGACCGGCCGCACGATCGGCGTCATCCTGATCGGCCAATGGCACCACCATGACCAACTCAACCAACTTGCATTGCGCGGCCTGCCGATCGTCGTTTGGGGCGCTCAGCTTGCCGGCCAGCTGTACTGCACCGTCGGCAGCGACAACATCACCGGGGGCCGCCTGGCCGCCGATCACCTGCTGGCGCAGGGCTGCAAACGCGTGCTCTTCGTCGGCGATACCGAGTTGCCCGAAGTCGCCCGTCGCTTCGAGGGCTACCGCGAGGCGCTCTCGAGCAAAGGCATCGCCACCGACATGGGGCTGGTCCTGCGCGTGCCGTTCGCGACTGACCTGGCGCGCCCGGCCATTAAGGCGCGCATCGCCGACCAGCGCAATGGCTTCGACGGGGTGTTCGCGTGCTCCGACCTGCTGGCGATGACCACGATCGCGGCTCTGCGCGCCGCCGGCCGCGAGGTGCCCAAGCAGGTGCCGGTGGTCGGCTACGACGATGTCGAGCTCGCGCGCCATCTCCACCCGTCGCTGACGACCGTGCGCCAGTCGATCGACCAGGCGGGCCGCGCGATGGTCGCCGCGCTCGAACGCATCGTCGGCGGCGAAAAGGTGGCGCCGATCCAGTTGCCGACCGAGCTCGTCGTGCGCGAGTCGAGCCGCGCGCTGTCGGGTCGGGGCAAGAGGCCGAGCGCACCCAAGTAACGCGGCTGGTGCGTCAGCTCAATCGACCCAACGAAATACGTCGTCATTCCCGCTGCGCGGACGCTCGGCGCGTGGAACTCTATCCCGAGCCGGGCCCACAGGGTGATGTCAAAACGGCCCGCATTCCAAATCGAGGAAGCGGTTCGCTTGGGGCGCGGCGACGATAGCTGCGGACGGCCGCGCCAAACCTCAGGCGTCAGGCATCACCGCATGCCCGGCCATCAACTCCAGCGCCTTGACCAGGCCAGAATGATCCAGCCCGGCCATGCCGTTGGCAGCACAAACCTGCATCAGTTGCGCGGCTCCCGCGGTCTGCGGCAGGCTCACGCCGAGTGCGCGCGCGCCGGCGAGTGCGAGGCTCAAATCCTTCTGGTGCAGGGCGATGCGAAAGCCCGGGTTGAAGGTGCGCTTGATCATGCGTTCGCCGTGTACTTCGAGGATGCGGCTGGCGGCAAAACCGCCCATCAGCGCTTGCCGCACCTTGGCCGGGTCGGCACCGGCCTTGGCTGCAAAAACGAGGGCTTCGCTGACCGCGGCGATATTCAGCGCGACGATGATCTGGTTGGCGACCTTGGTCGTCTGGCCGTCGCCATTGCCGCCGACCAGCGTGATGTTCTTGCCCATCAACTGAAACAGCGGCAGCACCTTGTCAAAAGCCGACTGCGGGCCGCCGATCATGATCGTCAGTGACGCGGCCTTGGCGCCGACTTCGCCACCAGAAACCGGCGCGTCGAGGTAGTCACAACCGAGCGTGTTGATCTTCAGCGCGAAGGCCTTGGTCTCGATCGGCGAGATCGAGCTCATGTCGACCACCGTCTTGCCCGCGGTCAAGCCCGCCGCAACGCCGTTGTCGCCAAAGAGCACGGTCTCGACATCGGGCGTGTCGGGCAACATCAGGAAGACGATGTCGGCCTGTTTGGTGACCTCGGCGGCGTTCGCACAGGCGACCGCACCCACATCGATCAACACCGCCGGCACCTTGCTGCGGGTGGCGACAAACAGCTCGTGGCCGGCGGCGCGCAGGTGCCCGGCCATGGGTGCGCCCATGATGCCGAGACCGATGAATCCGAGTTTCATTGTCTTTGCCTTTCG
>JAYUSP010000378.1:0-4047 GCA_043755615.1 Betaproteobacteria bacterium | reverse complement strand
GCCAAAGTGGTTCAATGCCACGCATGAAAGCCGCCCGCCGCCGTCTTGTTTTTGCGCTCGGTTCTGCGGCCACCGCCAGCGCCGCATGCATCGCCCTGCCGGCACTGGCCACGTCGAGCCGCAGCGTGCTGCCGTCGATGACCGACGGCCCGTTTTACCCACCCCGCGTCTGGCGCACCGGCGGCGGCGCCGGCCACCTGGATTGGGACGCCGACCTGACCCGCGTGCAACGCGGCGCGCAGGTTCACATCGCTGGCGGTGAGCACCTGGGTCTGGCGTTAGACGTCGTCGACGCCAAGGGCCGCATCGTTGACGGCGCCGAGGTCGAGATCTGGCAATGTGACGCGCTGCGCGTCTACCACCACCCTGACGTGCGCGTTTCGGCAGCGCAGATCGACGCCGGCTTCCAGGGTTTTGGCGCGGCGCGCAGCGACAGCCGCGGCAGCGCCGCATTTCGCACCATCAAGCCGGTGCCCTACCCGGGGCGCACGCCGCATATCCACGTCAAGCTGCGCCACGCGACGTTTGGCGACTGGACCTCGCAGCTCTTTGTCGCCGACGACCCCGGCAACGCGCGCGACTTTCTCTGGCGCCAGGTCGACGCCGCCGGCCAAGCTGCGCTCTCGCTGCGCCTGCAAGCCGCCGCCAACAGCACGACCGCCAGCGCCAGCGACGCCGGCCTGAAGTGGCAGGCGCGGCACCTGCTGGTGGTACCCGCCTAGCTTGGCAAATTAGTGTGAAGCAAGCCGATAGGCCGGATTCTGTGCGACCGGCGCTGCTTGCGCAGCATCGGCCGTGACCGCCATTCCTCTGGGCCGTGCCTCGCGGCAACGGCTCGGTGCCACCTACCCGCACACTCCCCGGAGCCAGATCAATGTGTGCCTATTTGGTGTTGCTGCGCGCAGAGATTGCCCGTTGCACCCGATGCCTTGCGACACCGACTCGTCTCTGTTGCTCTGATCCTCACCTCGCGGTGGAGAGCCGTTAACTCCTGCGCTGCCCTGTGCAGTCCGGACCTTCCTCCAGTGCCGTGTTTCCACGCTTGCACCAGCGGCGGTCTGGCTTGCTTCACGCAGCGATTGTCCCACCCCGGCGAATCGTGATCCGGGGCGCGACAATCGAGCACCACCCGAAGGAGATCTTTCATGCGTGCAGATTCCGTCTTGCAGACCATCGGAGATACGCCGCACATCCGCATCAACCGGCTCTTTGGCGCCGGGCAGCAGGTCTGGATCAAGAGTGAACGCAGCAACCCCGGCGGCTCGATCAAGGACCGCATCGCGCTGTCGATGGTCGAAGCCGCCGAGCGCAGCGGCGCGCTGCAGCCCGGCGGCACGATCATCGAGCCGACCTCGGGCAATACCGGCATCGGGCTGGCGATGGTCGCGGCCGTCAAGGGCTACAAGCTGGTGCTCGTGATGCCCGACAGCATGAGCGTCGAGCGGCGGCGCCTGATGCTCGCCTACGGCGCGAGCTTCGACCTCACACCGCGCGAAAAAGGCATGAAGGGCTGCATCGCGCGGGCGCAGGAATTGGTTGCCGCGACGCCGGGCGCGTGGATGCCGCAGCAGTTCGAGAACCCGGCGAACATTGCGGTGCACGTGGCGACGACCGCGCAGGAAATCCTGCGTGACTTTCCCGAAGGCCTGGACGCGCTGATCACCGGCGTTGGCACCGGCGGCCACATCACCGGCTGCGCGCAGGTCTTGAAGGCCGCCTGGCCGGCACTCAAGGTCTATGCCGTCGAGCCGGCCGCGTCGCCAGTGATCAGCGGCGGTGCACCGTCGCCGCACCCGATCCAGGGCATCGGCGCAGGCTTCGTGCCGGCCAATCTGCACACCGCGCTGCTCGACGGCGTGATCCAGGTCGACGCTGAGGCGTCGCGCGAAATGGCGCGCCGCTGCGCGCGTGAAGAAGGCCTGCTGGTGGGCATCTCCAGTGGCGCGACCTTGAGCGCCATCGCGATCAAATTGCCCGAGCTGGACGCCGGCAGCCGCGTGCTCGGTTTCAACTACGACACCGGCGAGCGGTATCTGTCGGTGGAAGGTTTTTTGCCGGCCTGACGGTGCGCGGCGGACCGGAACAGACGCCGCCCTGAATGCGAAGGGGCCCTTGCGGGCCCCTCTTCGTTCAGGACTGCGACTGTTGCAGCGCGCGGATGCGATCTTCGATCGGCGGGTGCGTCGCGAACAGCGCCATCATGCCGCTCGGTTTGCCGGAGATGCCCATCGCCTCCACCGCCCGCGGCAGCACGCCCGGCTCCAGCCCGCCCAGGCGCGCCAGGGCGTTGATCATCGGCTGCTTGCGCCCCATCAGCTGCGCGGCACCCGAATCAGCGCGGTACTCGCGCTGGCGCGAGAACCAGGCGACGATGATCGCAGCGAGCAGGCCGAGCACGATGTCGAGCACCACCGTGGTGATCATGTAGCCGATGCCAACCCCGCCGCGGTCGTTGCGCAGGATCACCTTGTCGACGAAGTAGCCGATCACACGCGATAGGAAGACGACGAAGGTATTCATGACGCCCTGGATCAGCGTCATCGTGACCATATCGCCGTTGGCGACGTGGGCGATCTCGTGGCCGATGACGGCCTCGACCTCGTCCTTGGTCATGCTCTGCAGGAGCCCGGTGGACACCGCTACCAGCGCCGAGTTCTTGAAGGCGCCGGTGGCAAAAGCGTTCGGTGCGCCTTCGAAGATGGCCACATCGGGCATGCCGATCTTGGCCTTCTGCGCAAAGCCCTGCACCGTGGCGACGATCCAGCGGTGGGTCGGGTCAGCGGAATCGTTGATGATCTGCGCGCCGGTGGTCCATTTGGCCATCGGCTTGCTGATCAGCAGCGAGATGATCGCACCGCCAAAACCCATCAGCAAGGCGAAGCCGAGCAACTGCCCCAGGTTCAGGCCGTTGGCAGTGAGAAAGCGGTTGACGCCGAGCAGGCTGGCAGCGATGCCCAGCACCAGCATCACGGCCAGATTGGTCACGATGAACAGGACGATGCGTTTCATGGCGGGTCGGTAGGCCGCGCTTCAACGCGGCACGAGGGTTGGCAACGGCGAGGATGTTAGGGCCAAGCGCCGGAGTTCAAGGAACCGGGGGCCGGAAGACCTTGGGATCGTCATAAAACGCCGGGTCTTCGTTGGCCGGCCACCAGCCGGGGATGCCCAGCACAGGCAATGGCAGGAAAGGTTTTTTGGCTCCGTCCTTTGGCGCCCATTCTTCGGCGCTGAAGTGCAGCGGGTCGCCGATCACGACATGCGCAGTCAGGCCCTTGCGCGGCGCGCGGCTGAGTTGTTCGAGCAGCGCGTGGCCAAAGATCTCGAACCGCGCTCGCGGCCACAGGTTGCGGTGCGTGACAAACAGCGTGCGCCAGTCGCGCGCGCGCAGCGCGGTTGCCAACGCTGGCGGTGGGTCAATCCAGATCGCGCCGTTTTCGTCGAAGAGGGTCAGCGCATCACGCATCGCGCCACGCACCGGGCCGTTGCCATGCTGTGCGATGTCCATCGCTTGCAGTTCGTTGAGCCGGGCCTTGAGCGCCGGGTAGCGTCGCCAGACGAGGCCATTGAGCAGGTCATGCAGGTTCTCGCGCGTGGGCACCTGGCGGGTGCGGTGGATGAAGGTTTCGTAGGCAACGCCTGCGGGCAGGCTGTCGGCGGCAACAAAGCGCGGGCCGGTGCCGGGCAGTTGGTTCAACGCCAGCGTCGCAGGCAAATCGGCCCGCAAATCGGCCCGCGAATCGGCCCGCGAATCGGCCCGCAGATCGGCCCGCAGATCGGTCGGCATACTGGCCGGTAAATCGGCCCGCAGATCGGTCGGCAAGCGCTTGAGCAGCTCGCGCAGCGGCGCCATCCAGGGCTGCGTGCCGTCGAGCTTCACCGCAGCGCCGCGGGCAGCGCCTTGACGTGGTTCGGCTGCTTCACCGGTTGCAGTTCGAACAATGTCGGAAATTGGCCAAAGAGCTTGGTCGATGAGCCGCTCTTGCTGAGCAGCCCGAGCTTGCGCAGGCCCTCGGCCGCCACGCGCAGCTCGACCGACTCGCCGCGGGC
>JAYUSP010000377.1:0-4102 GCA_043755615.1 Betaproteobacteria bacterium | reverse complement strand
GGGCGGCGAACGCAAGGCGATCTTCCTGGGCAATGCCGCCGCGCAACATCCACAAGCCGCCGAGTTGCTCGCGCTGGCCAACTGGATCGGCACGCAGACGGGGGCCGCGGTCGGATTTTTCAGCGAAGCCGCCAACAGCGTCGGCGCGCAACTCGTCAACGCGCTGCCAGGCAGCGACGGGCTCAATGCGGCACAGATGATGGGGCGCGGACCGACACAACCGCAGACACAACCGCAGACGCAACCTCAGGCACAAGCGCTCAAGGCGCTGCTGCTGTTGAACGTCGAGCCGGTGCTCGATATGGCCGATGGCGCCGCGGCCAACGCCGCGATGCAGGCGGCGGCGATGGTCGTTGCTTTCACCGCGTTCAAAGACGCTGCCGTCGACGGCGCCGACGTGTTGCTGCCGATCGCACCGTTCACCGAAACCGCAGGCAGTTTTGTCAACGCCGAAGGCCGTGTGCAGAGCTTCCACGGCGTTGTCAAACCGCTCGGCGACACGCGCCCGGCGTGGAAGGTGCTGCGTGTGTTGGGCAACCTGCTCGGCCTGCCCGGTTTTGATTTCGAGACCGCGGAAAGCGTTCGCGCCGAAGTGCTCGGTGACGAAACCAAGCTCGCCGAGCGGCTGTCAAACGCCACCTCGATGCGGGCCGCGTCGGTCACGGTCAGCGCGACCAGTGCGGTCACCCCCGGCATCGAACCGCACCTTGAACGCATTGCCGATGTGCCGATCTACGCCACCGACGCGCTGGTGCGCCGCGCCACATCGCTGCAGCTCACTGCCGACGCTTGCGCGCCGGTGGCCAGCCTGCCGGCCGCGCTGTGGCATGCACTCGGCTTGCGGGAAGGCGATTCGGTGCGCGTCGCACAGTCAAGCGCAGGCGGTGAATCGGTGCAACTCCCGGCCCGGCTCGACCCGACTTTGGCCGACAACACCGTGCGCGTGCCGGCGGGCCACATCGACACCGCCACGTTGGGCGCGATGTTCGGCGGGCTCACCGTCGTGCGCATGGCGGCGCTCGAAAGGGCCTTTGCATGATGGCGCTGATCGATCAGTTCAACGCCGCTGGCGCGGGGCTGTTCGGCGCCACGCTGTGGCTGGTGATCTGGAGCCTGATCAAGATCGTCGTCGTGCTGCTGCCGCTGCTCGGCTGTGTGGCCTACCTGACGCTGTGGGAGCGCAAGGCGATCGGCTGGAGCCAGATTCGGCCGGGCCCGAATCGCGTCGGCCCGTGGGGCCTGCTGACACCGATCGCCGACGCGGTGAAGCTGATTTTCAAGGAAATCATCCGCCCGACCGCGGCCAGCAAAGGCCTGTTTTTCCTCGGGCCGGTGCTGACCATCATGCCGGCACTGGCCGCCTGGGCAGTGATCCCTTTTGGCCCCGATGTCGCGCTGGCGAATATCAACGCCGGCCTGCTGTTCCTGATGGCGATCACCTCGATGGAGGTCTACGGCGTCATCATCGCCGGCTGGGCGTCGAACTCGAAATACGCTTTCCTCGGCGCGCTGCGTGCATCGGCTCAGATGGTGTCGTATGAGATCGCGATGGGCTTCGCGCTGGTGGTCGTGCTGATGGTCTCGGCGAGCATGAATATCACCGACATCGTGATGGTCCAGAACAAAGGCATCTTTGCCGACATGGGTGTCGGCGTGCTGTCGTGGAACTGGCTGCCGCTGCTGCCGATCTTCGTCGTCTATTTCATCGCCGGGCTGGCCGAGACCAACCGCCATCCGTTCGATGTTGTCGAGGGTGAATCCGAGATCGTCGCCGGCCACATGATCGAGTACTCGGGCATGTCGTTCGCGATGTTTTTCCTCGCCGAATACGCCAACATGATCCTGGTATCGATGTTGTGCGTGCTGCTGTTTCTCGGCGGCTGGCTGTCGCCTTTTGCCGTGCTCGATTTCATCCCGGGCTGGATCTGGCTGGGGCTCAAGGTCTTCTGCGTCGCGACGATGTTCCTCTGGGTGCGCGCAACCTTTCCGCGCTATCGCTACGACCAGATCATGCGTCTGGGCTGGAAGATCTTCATCCCCGTCACGCTGGTCTGGCTGGTCGTCGTCGGCCTGTGGATCCAGTCGCCTCTCAATATCTGGAAATGACGCGGTAGCACCATGGCTGTCAAAGACGTCCTGCAGAGCTTCATGCTCATCGAATTGTTCAAGGGCATGGCCCTGACCGGCCGCCATTTTTTGTCGAAGTCGATCACGGTGCAGTTCCCCGAAGAGCGAACACCGCAGAGCCCGCGCTTTCGCGGCTTGCACGCACTGCGCCGGTATGAAAACGGCGAAGAGCGCTGCATCGCCTGCAAGCTCTGCGAAGCGGTCTGCCCGGCGCTGGCGATCACGATCGAATCCGAGGTCCGCGACGACGGCTCGCGGCGAACGACACGCTACGACATTGACCTGACCAAATGCATCTTCTGCGGCTTCTGCGAAGAAAGCTGCCCGGTCGACTCGATCGTCGAGACCCACATCTTCGAGTACCACGGCGAAAAACGCGGCGACCTGTACTTCACCAAGGACATGCTGCTCGCCGTCGGCGACCGCTACGAAAAAGAGATCGCCGCGAGCCGCGAGGCCGATGCGCGCTACCGCTAAAACCGCGCCGCCCCGAGCCCTGATCCCCGCACTTTCATGAATACGACCACCGCGCTGTTCTACGTCTTCTCGGCCGTGCTGCTGGGTGCTTCTTTCCGCGTCATCACCGCGCGCAGCACGGTGCATGCTGCGCTGTTCCTGGTGCTCGCGTTTTTCAGCGCTGCCTGTGTCTGGATGCTGCTCGAAGCCGAATTCCTGGCGATCACGCTGGTGCTCGTCTACGTTGGTGCGGTGATGGTGCTTTTCCTGTTTGTCGTGATGATGCTCGACATCAATACCGACAGCTTCCGCGAAGGCTTCTGGAAGCACTTTCCGCTGGCCGGACTGGTCGGCGCACTGATCGCGCTGGAGATGGCGCTGGTGCTGACCACCGGCTTTGATGTGCGCACCGCGCCGGTGACTGATGCCGCAACCCTGAAGATGGGCAATACCAAGGCCTTGGGGATAGAGCTCTATACCGAATACCTGTACCCGCTGCAGGTCGCGGCCGTGTTGCTGCTGGTTGCGATCATCGCGGCGATCGCACTCACGCTGCGCAAACGCAAGGACAGCAAGGCGATGGACGCTTCAGAACAGGTCAAGGCGAAGAAGGCCGACCGCGTGCGCCTGATCAAGATGCCACCGACGGTGGAGCTGCCCTCGCTGCCCAAGGCTGTAGGCAGCAGCGGGGAAAGGCAGAAATGAGCCTCGGTCCGATCACCCTGGGTCACTACCTGTCGCTCGGCGGCATCCTGTTTGCGCTGTCGGTGCTGGGCATCTTCCTGAACCGGCGCAACCTGATCGTGCTGCTGATGGCGATCGAGCTGATGCTGCTCGCGGTCAACCTCAACTTCATCGCTTTTTCGCATTACCTGCCGCTCGAAGCGGACCGCATGGCGGGCCAGGTGTTTGTCTTCTTTATCCTCACCGTGGCCGCTGCGGAGTCGGCCATCGGGCTGGCGATCCTGGTCGTGCTGTTTCGCAACCGCGCCACGATCGCGGTGGATCAGTTGAATACGCTGAAGGGTTGAGCCGCAGATGAGCACGCCCATCCTTTCGCAGAGCTTGCTGTTGACCGCGGCGCTGGCGCCGCTGGCCGGCGCCCTGATCGCCGGCCTGGCCGGCAAGCCGATCGGCCGGCGTGGTGCGCATATCGTCACCATTCTCGGCGTGCTGATCTCGTTCATCTGCTCAGGCGTCGTGCTGCAGCAGGTGGTGGCCGATGGCGCGCGCTTCAACGCCACCATCTACGAATGGATGGTCGTCGGCGGCCTGAAGATGGAGGTCGGTTTTCTCGTCGACGGCCTGACCGCGATGATGATGGTCGTCGTCACCTTTGTCTCGCTCATGGTGCACATCTACACCATCGGCTACATGGCCGAGGACGACGGTTACCAGCGCTTCTTTTCCTACATCTCGCTGTTCACTTTTTCGATGTTGATGCTCGTGATGAGCAACAACTTCCTGCAGCTCTTTTTTGGCTGGGAAGCAGTCGGCCTCGTCTCCTATCTGTTGATCG
>JAYUSP010000376.1:0-4115 GCA_043755615.1 Betaproteobacteria bacterium | reverse complement strand
GGATCCTGTTCGAAGCCAACAACCTGAAGATCAGCGCGCGCTTTCTCGCCAGCTTCGTGCCGCCCGTGCTGGAGCTTGAGTTCCTGCGCCTGGTGGCGATCGAGACCTGGCGCACGGTGGCCATCGCCACCGCCGGCATCACGCTGGCCTTGGTGCTGGCTTTGCCGCTGACCCTGGTCGCGACGCGGGTGCTGTCGATCTCGGCTTTGGGCGGCCGCATGGCGACGCTGCCGGCTGCGTTGCGCCAAGCCGCACGCTGGACGCTGATCGTGCTGCGCTCGATCCCCGAACTGGTCTGGGCGCTGGTCTTTGTGCGGGTCGTCGGACTCGGGCCCACGGCCGGGGTCCTGGCCATCGCGCTGACCTACGGCGGCATGCTCGGCAAGGTCTACGCCGAGATCCTAGAGTCCAGCGACACGCACAGCTCGACGACCTTGCTGCGCAACGGCAGCGGCCGCCTGCAGGCGTTTTTTTACGGCCTGCTGCCGCACAGCGCTGCCGAGCTGACGAGCTACACCGTCTACCGCTGGGAATGTGCGATCCGCTCGTCTGTGGTGCTCGGTTTCATCGGCGCCGGTGGCCTCGGCCAGCAGCTCGACAACTCGATGAAGATGTTCAACGGCGGCGAGGTGGCAACGATGCTGCTCGTCTTCATCGGCCTGGTGGCGCTGGCCGACCGGGTCAGTGCGGGCCTGCGGCGCGCGCTCGGATGAACCGCGCCGCGACGACCTTGAGCGAGCCATGAAACCGCAGGCCGCCAATCCGCCTTACCGGCTGCCGGCGCGGCTCTTCGACGCGCGCTGCAAGGCGTGTTGGGTCAGTGCCGGCATCGTCTTGCTGGTGGTCGCGAGTTTCTGGTCGCTGAACCTGCAATGGGGCGAGTTTTTTTCGCTCGACGCGGCGCGCAGCATGGGCCGATTTGTGGCCGAGTTTTTCCCGCCCGACCTGAGCCCGGCGTTCACGCAGAAAGTGCTCGTCGGGGCCTGGGAAACACTCGCCATGTCGGCGCTCGGCACGCTGCTTGCCGCCGCCGCCGGCCTGGCCTTGGCGCTGCCCGCGAGTCGGCTGCATGCCGGCCAGCGCGCCTGGGCGCGCGCACCGACGCGGCTGGTCCTGAACGCCCTGCGCGCGATCCCCGAACTGGTGTGGGCCGCGCTGCTGCTCATCAGCGCCGGTCTCGGGCCCTTTGCCGGCACGCTGGCGCTGGCCCTGCACACCAGCGGCGTGCTCGGCCGGCTGTTCGCCGAAGCCATCGAAAACGCCCCCACCGGCCCCGGCGACGCCTTGCGGGCGCAGGGTGTGCCGCACGGCAGAGTCTTTCTTTACGCGACCCTGCCGCAGGTGCTGCCGCAGTTGTCTAGCTACACACTCTATCGATGGGAAAACAATATCCGCGCCGCCGCGGTGCTCGGGGTCGTCGGTGCCGGCGGCCTGGGCCAGTTGTTGTCGTTCCACATGGGCCTGTTCCAGATGGGCAAGACCTGCACCATCCTCGGCGCGATGTTGTTGCTGGTAGCGCTGGTCGACAGCTTGAGCTTCGCCAGCCGGCGCTGGATGACGCGGTAGCCGGCGATGAGACATGCCGGCCCCGCTGCGTTGGCACCGCTCGTTTCGATCGGAGACGAGCAACAATCGGCTCTCGATCGATTGCCAGTTTTTGGAGCACACCCGATGACCCTCAAATCCTTACGCTGGGCCTGGATCCTGCTGCTGCCGGCCTGGCTGGCCGGCTGTGGCACCCCGATGGCCACGGTGCGCAATGCTGCCGGTGAGCCGGTGATGTTGCTCGGCCACGACCCGGTGGCCTACTTCACGCAGGGCCAGTCGAGGCGCGGCAAGCCCGAGATCAAAGTCAGCCTGCCGCAGCGCACCTACTACTTCGAAAGCGCCGCGCATCGTGCGCTGTTTCTGGCCGACCCGAGCAAATACGAACCGCAGTACGGCGCCTTCTGCGCCAGCGGCGCCGCCTTCGCCATCAAGCTCGGCAGCGACCCGACAGCCTGGCAGATCGAAGACGGCCGGCTGTTCATCTTTGGCGACGTACTGGGCAAAACCGCCTGGCAGTTGGACCCAGCCTGGAATATCGCGCACGCCGACCGGCTCTGGCCCGAGATGCGCGATGCGGGCTGGCGCGGCCAGTCACTTCAGCGTTATGCAGCCAAGGTGCCGCACTACCAGACCGGCGCGCAGATCAAGGCCGAATGGGAGCGCCGCAACCCGGGCAAGACCTGGCCGAGTTACGACCCCGGCGGCATGTTCAACAACCTGTTCCTCAAACCGCCGGGCTGGCGCGCCGCCGAAGGATTTGGCCAACCGCCGCTGGGTTATCCGCAGTGAGCCTGAGGGCCAGGGCGCTGGCGGCGCGGCGTGATGCCACGCCGCGCCGCGCAATACAACGGCCGCGGCGTTTTCAGTTTTTCTTCGCCGCGGCCACGGCCTTGGCCAGTTCGTCGCCGCTCATGTAGTGCGGCACGCGGAAGACCAGCCGCTTGCTGCGCTGGAAGAAGCTGTTGCTGCCCTCGACTTCTTCTTTCCAGTATTTGTCGGCGAGCGCCGTATTGCCCTTGACGTCGAGATCAAAGCCGTCGCGCGAACCGGCGCCGCCGAAGATGAACAGCCGGCCATCGACCATGCGCCAACTGTCGGCGTCACCGCCCCAGGGGATACCGTAGACGATCCCGTTGGCACAGAAGCCGCCGTAGGCGGGCAGGTACTTTTTCGGCTCCTTGTCGAACAGCGCCTTGTGCTCGGCATTGGCGAAGCGGAAGGTCACGCCTTCATAGGCGCTGCTGATCTGTGGCGAGCCCAGCGCGTGCCGGCCGAGCGTCCAGTAGGCGACGACATCGTGGCCCTTGAGCATGAGCCGATCAACGCCGTCCATCGGCACTGCGTTCACCGGCTTCAACACCGCCGAAGACGGGTTCTGCGCCTGCATCGCGCCGCACCCGCCAAGCACGAGCAAGGTGGTGATCAACGCCGCGCGTTGCAGTGTCGTTCTGAGATTCATGATGCTCGTCCAGCAGTGGTTTAGTCATGAGCGTAACCGAGCGCGCCGAACAGCGCTGCCCAGGGATTTCGACGATGTAAGAAGGTCTTGCGGCGGCACGACTGCCAAGCGCGCCGAAGCGGCCGATCGACCGGCAAAACAAACACGATTGCCAGGCTGGCATGATCGGTCACCGCGGCGACCATCCCCAAGAAACAATGACCACGCTGACCGTCAACCAGGCCTGGGCGATCCTGTCCGGAGCGATCCTGTTCGAGGTCGCCGGCACGACCTGCATGCGCCTGTCGGAAGGCTTCACGCGAATCACACCGTCGGTGCTGATCTTCGTCTTCTACGCGATCTCTTTCGTGCTCAATACACTGATCATCAAGACGCTGGGCCTGAGCGTCGTCTACGCGGTGTGGTCGGGCGTTGGCACCGTGCTCACCGCGCTGATTGGTTACCTGTATTTCAAGGAGCCGGCCACGGCGCTGAAGATGATCAGCGCAGGCCTCATCGTGATCGGCGTCTTCGGCCTGCATTCAGCGTCACGAAGCGCCGGCTGAGAGACTGACCGCGAGGCAGCGGCGTTGAATCACAACGACATCTCGATCGCGCGTTATCGCCGGCGCGCAGCGCGCTACGACGAGTCTGCCGCCTACACCATGCCACTGCGCCGCCGCGCGGTGGCCTTGCTGGCGCTGCGGCCGGGGGATGTCGTTCTCGATGTCGGTGCCGGCACCGGATTGAGCTACGAGCTGCTGCTCCAGGGCGTCGGCGGCCGAGGCCGCATCCTCGCCTTTGAGCAAAGCCCGGAGATGTTCGCGCTCGCCCGGGCACGCGTCGCGCACGCAGGCTGGCGCAACCTCTGGCAGCAAAACGCCGCTGCCGAGACGGTCGAGTTGCCAACAGCGGCCGACGCGGTGCTTTTCAACTATGTCCACGACATCTCGCGCACCCCGGCGGCGGTGGCTAACATCCTGCGCCAGGTCAAGCCCGGTGCGCGCGTGGTCATGGCCGGGATGAAATTTTTCCCCTGGTGGACCGGGCCGCTGAATCTGCTGGCCTGGCTGAAAAACCGACCCTACAACGCCCGCGCCGCCGATCTTTGGCAGCCGTGGGATCTCGT
>JAYUSP010000375.1:0-13219 GCA_043755615.1 Betaproteobacteria bacterium | reverse complement strand
CCATCGGGTCGAGGTGGCAGCGCCGGTTCGGGCGCTGGATAGGCCACCGCCAGCACCTCGATCATCTCCACCCCCAGCGGCGTCACCAACCTGACCTCGTCACCGACACGTGCCTTCAGCAAAGCGCGCGCCACCGGCGAAACCCAGCTCACCTCGCCGGCCAGGCTGTCGGCCTCGTCGACACCCAGGATCCTGACCGTGCGCTCGGTGCCGCGGCTGTCGGCGTAAGTCACGTTGGCGCCAAAAAAGACCTGCTCGCTGCCGTGGTGCAGCGCGGGCTCGGCAACTTCGGCGATGTCCAGGCGCTTGCTCAAAAAACGAATCCGGCGGTCGATTTCACGCAGGCGCTTCTTGCCGTAGATGTAGTCGCCGTTTTCCGAGCGGTCGCCGTTTTTGGCGGCCCAGGAAACGGCGTCGACGACCTTCGGCCGCTCGGCATCGAGCAGGTTCATCAACTCTTCGCGCAGTCGCCGGTAGCCCGCTGGGGTGATGTAGTTGCGCGCACCCACAGGCAGGGACAGCAGCGCCGGCAGCGCCGGATCGACGTCGTCATCGTCCGGCGCATCGGCTTCGCGCGTAAATGCTTTGTTCATTTTGTCATCGAGCATAGACCAGCGCGGCGGCGGGGCATGCACCGGTCACAGCCCGGTGCTAAGCTGGCTTTCCCTTGTGCGCGGAGACATCCCATGCCCGGCTTGCTGCCTGATATCGACCCCGATGGTCTGCTCGAATTTTCGGTGGTCTACACCGACCGCGCGCTGAACCATATGTCGAAGAAATTTCAGCGTGTGATGACCGACATCGGCGGCGTGCTCGGCCGAGTCTACGGCGCACCCGCGGCGGTGGTCGTGCCGGGCAGCGGCAGCTACGGCATGGAAGCGGTGGCACGCCAGTTCGCGACAGGCGCCAAGACCCTGGTCATCCGCAACGGCTGGTTCAGCTACCGCTGGACACAGATTTTCGAAATGGGCCGCATCCCGGCGACGCAGACCGTGCTCAAGGCACGGCCGGTTTCAGCCGGCCGGCAGGCCGCATTTGCACCGGCGCCGATCGATGAAGTCGTGGCCACGATCACCGCGCAGCGGCCGGACATGGTGTTTGCCGCGCATGTCGAAACCGCCGCCGGCATGATTCTGCCCGACGACTATCTGCGCGCCGTCGCCGATGCCACGCATGCGGTTGGTGGCCTGCTGGTGCTGGACTGCATCGCGTCCGGCGCGGCCTGGGTCGACATGCAGACCACGGGCGTCGATGTGCTCATCAGCGCCCCGCAAAAAGGCTGGAGCGGCTCGCCCTGCTGCGCTTTTGTGATGCTGAGTGAGCGTGCGCTCAAGGCCATCGAGACGACCACCAGCACCAGCTTTGCATGTGACCTGAAGAAGTGGCTGCAGATCATGCAGGCTTACGAAAACGGCGGCCACGCTTACCACACCACGATGCCCACCGACGCGCTGGCCCGCACCCGCGACGTCATGCTCGAGTCGCAGGCCTACGGCTTTGAGCGCCTGCGCGACGAGCAGTGGGCACTCGGCCGCAAGGTGCGCGCGGCGCTGGTGCGACGCGGTTTTCGCAGTGTCGCCGCCGATGGTTTCCAGGCACCGGGTGTTGTCGTCAGCTATACCGACGACATCGGCCTGCACAGCGGCAGGTCGTTCCTCGGTGAAGGCCTGCAAAGTGCTGCTGGCGTGCCCCTGCAGTGCGACGAGCCGGCCGACTTCAAGACCTTCCGGCTCGGCTTGTTTGGCCTCGATAAGCTGCACCATGTCGACCGTACGGTGGCCCATCTCGAAGGCGCGCTGGACCACATCGCTGCGGCATCGGCATCGGCACCCGCATCGGCGCCCGCATCGGCACCCGAAACAGCGCCTGCATCGGTGCCGCATAAGGCGGCGGCCTGAGGGCGCCTGCCCGGCCGTCGACACGAAGGCGCAAACGAGCCACCGCCGCCGGTCGCCGGCTCACCTGACCATCGCGCTCATCGCTGGCGCAACCGGCTCCCAGCGGCCGCCGCGCACCTGGTCGATGCCGGCAAATTCGGGGCTGACATGGTTGGCGACAAATCCCTGGCGCGAGTAGGTCGTGAAATCCTGGTGCCCGACTGCCGGTGCCGCCTTGGCAAAACTCTCGGCCGTGAGGTTGCGGCCGGCGGCCTGCAGCACGGCGATGAACCAGTCGGTGTACGAGTAGGCGTTGGCCGCGTTTTCGTCGGCGTCGGCGCTGAACTTCTGCTTGTACGCGGCCAGGAACTTCTGCGCCTGCGCATTGCCACTGCTGCTGTCGTGCATCTGCCAGCCGCCGATGCCGTAGAGCCCTTCGACGGCGTCCTTGCCAAGACGCGCGACGATGCTGCTGCGGCCGGGCAGCGCCGACAGCACCTTGACGTTGCTCCAGCCGAGTTTTTTGACCTCGCTCATCACGCCAATGGTTTCGCGCACCACGGTGGCGGTGACGATGAGATCGACGTCGGCAGCTTTCATGCGCGCCACCTGCGATGAAAAGTCGATGTCGCCAACCTTGTACGCAGCCTCGGCAGCGACCGTCAGGCTGGCCGCCTTCAAGGCGCTGTTGACGCCGGCACGCACGAGATCGCCGAACGGGCCCTCCTGGTAGATCACTCCGATCTTCCTGGGCCCCCAGGCCTTGATCGCCCAGGACAGGCCGGTCGCCGTGGTGCCGTCGTAGTTCTGCACCGTGGTGAACAGCAGCGGGCTGTTGCCCGACACCTTCTGGATGATCGCGCTGGCCGCCCAGGGCGCAAAGACAACCACGCCAGCATCGGTGGCGGCCTTGACCGTGGCTGCATTCGGGCCCGAGCCGAAGCTGTTGATGAGCGCGAAAACATCGTCGGTGCGGATCAGCTTTTGCACCGCGCGCACCGCCATCTGCGGCTGGCTGCCGTTGTCCTCGACGACCAGGCGCAGCTTGCGGCCATGCACGCCGCCGGCGGCGTTCGCTTCATCGACGCGCAACTGCATCGCGTTGCGCAGCATCGGCATGCCGGCCGCAGCCGGGCCGGACAAGTCGAGGTGGCTGCCGAGAACGATCTCGTTATCGCTCACGCCACCGGCGTGGGCGCTCGCGGCCAGGCCGAGCAGGCTCGCGGCCAACCATCGTTGAATGTGGTTCATGTTGATCTCCTTTGACTGGGGGGTTGGCTTGATCGTGACCGCTGGCGCGCGCTTCTTCAATCCGGGTACATGCTGTTGATCAGCGTGCCGTACTTGCGCAGCACCAGCTTGCGCTTGAGTTTCATCGTCGGCGTGAGCTCTTCGTCTTCGGCGGTGAGCAGCTGGTCGATGATGCGAAAGTCCTTCACCTGTTCGACCCGCGCCAGCCGCTGGTTGGCCAGCTCGACTTGCTCGGCGATCAGCGCCACCACCGAGGGGGCGCGGGCCAGGCTGGCGAAGTCGGTGTACGGCACCTGGCGCTCCTGCGCAAAACGCGCGACCTGTTCGGGGTCGATCATGACCAGCGCGGTGATGAAGCGCCGGCCCTCGCCGACCGCCACCGCGTCAGTGATGAAGGGGCTGAACTTGAGCAGGTTTTCGATCAGGCTGGGCGTGATGTTCTTGCCGCCGGAGGTAATCAGGATGTCCTTGAGCCGATCGCGGATCGACAGTTCGCCATCCGCCGACAACTCGGCGCAATCGCCGGTGTGCAGCCAGCCCTCGGCGTCGATCGCCTCGCTGGTTTTTTGCGGCTGGCCCCAGTAGCCGGCAAAGACATTCGGGCCTCGCACCAGCAATTCGGCGTCGACACCGAGCCGCAGTTCGATCCCCGGGCCGGGCACGCCGGCCCAACCCAGGCGCACCGCGCCCGGCCGCGTCGCGCTGACAAAGCCGCAGGTCTCGGTCATGCCAAAGGCTTCACGCAGCTCAATGCCCAGCGCCAGCATCCAGCGCACCAGGTCCGGCGGCACGGGGGCGGCGCCGGTGAGTGCGGTCTTGACCTCGGCCAGCCCCAGGAATCGGCGCAAGTGGTGGAAGGCCAGCGTCGCCAGCAGCCTTTCGACGGCAGTCGGCTCGATCGCCGGGCCGCTGCCCTGCAATGCGGCGCCGTGCCGCAGCTCGGCGTGCGCCAGCGCGCGGGCATAAACCCAGCGCGCCGGCGCGATCGCATCACGCATGAACAGCGTCACCTGCGAATGCAGCTTTTCCCAGAAGCGCGGCGGCGCGAACAGCACCTGCGGCTGCACTTCGCGCAGGTCGTTGAAGACGGTGCCGCTGTTTTCCGGAAAGTGCACGACGAGGCCGACGCCGAGCGGGTTGTAGACACTCGCCATGCGCTCGGCGATATGGCACAGCGGCAGGAACGACAAGCTGCGGTCGCCAGCCGCGGCATTGAGGTAAGCCGGCGCCTGCGCGATCTGCGCGATCACATTGGCGCCGGTGATCATCGCGCCCTTGGGCTCGCCGGTGGTGCCCGAGGTGTAGACCAAAAAGCTGATATCGCCAGGTTGGGCGGCGTCGATCGCGGCGTCAAATGCCGCGGCGTTGTAGCTGCGGTTGGAGCCCGCCGCAAGTGCGAGGCCGCGCGCCAGCAGGGTGTCGAAAAACCCGATCGGCATGTCAACTTGCATGTCGGCCAGCCCACGCAAGCCCTCGCGGTCGAGCACGATGATCTGGCGCAAGCCCGGACAGCGGTGGCGCACCGCCAGCACCTTGTCGAGCTGTTCCTGGTTTTCGACAAACAGCAACACGCTGCCGGAGTCGACCAGCACATGCCGCACCTGCTCGGCCGAGGCGGTGGGATAGATGCCGTTGCCGATGAGGCCGGCACAGGCCGCGCCGAGATCGGCAAAGAGCCATTCGGGCCGGTTCTCGGCGAGTACCGAGACCACCTCGCCGCGCCGGCAACCCAGCTCGAGCAGGGCCAACCCGATGGCGCGGACATGCTCGTAATACTGCGCCCAGCTCAAGCCCTGCCAGAGCCCGCGGCGTTTGCAGCGCAAGGCCGGCAACGCGCCCCATTCGGCACAGCGCGCGCGGAACAGTCGCGGCGGCGTCGGATGCGCCGCGAGCAGCGTTTTCAAGGCCGCATCCAATGGCTCATTCACAGTCTTCAACGCCATGTCTTGCGCCGCCGCCATCGTGCCGTGCCACTCAGGCCCGCAGCCCGGCCCAGTCCAAGGTAGGACTCGCGCACATCGGTCTTTTTCAACAGCGTTTCGCAGCGGTCGGCAGCGACGACGCGGCCGAGCTCAAGCACATAACCGTCATGCGCATGGGCGAGTGCGACCGCGGCGTTCTGCTCGACGACCATCACCGCGGTGTTGGTGTCCTGCGCGATGCGGTCGATGATCCTGAAGATCTCGTGGGTGAGCAAAGGCGACAGCCCCAGCGAAGGCTCGTCGAGCATCAGCAGCTTGGGCGCCGACAGCAGCGCACGGCCGATCGCGAGCATCTGCTGCTCACCCCCCGACAGCAGCCCGGCATGCTGGGTCTGGCGCTCCTGCAGGCGCGGAAACCAGGCCAGCACCCGCGCCAGGTCGGCGCGCACCGTGTCGCCGTCACGCCGTGCATAGGCGCCCATCAGCAGGTTGTCGCGCACGCTCAGGAAGGGGTAGACCTGGCGGCCTTCGGGCACCAGCACCAGGCCGCGGCGGCAGACTTCGTCGGCATCCAGCCCGTGCACCGGCTGACCGTCGAACCAGACCCCGCCCTTGAAGGGGTCGATGACACCCGCCAGCGTATTCAACAGCGTCGTCTTGCCGGCGCCATTGGCCCCCAGCACCGCCACCACCGCCCCGCGCTGAACCTGCAGGTTGATGCCCTGGATCGCGAGCACCGGGCCGTACCAGGTCTCAAGGTTCTGCACCTCGAGCAGCGGCCGCTCCTGACTGGCATCGGTCATGCTACGGCCCCGCCGAGGTAGGCCGCGGCGACGAGTGGGTCGTTCTGGACTTCGGCCGCAGTGCCTTGCGCCAGCATCCGGCCCTGGGCCATGCAGATCACGCGGTCGGCCACCGCGCTGACCAGCGTCATGTCATGTTCGACCATGACCACCGTGATGCCAAGCTCGCTGCGGATATCGTCGATCCAGAACGCCAGTTCGCGCGACTCTTCGGGGTTCAGGCCGGATGCCGGCTCATCGAGAAAGAGCAGGCGCGGGCCGGTGGCCAGCGCGCGGCCGAGTTCAACCACCTTGCGCACCCCGTAGGGCAGGCCGGCGACCGGACTCAACCGGTGCGCCGAAAGGTCGAGAAACTCGATCACCGCTTCCACCGCCGCGTGTGATTCTTCTTCGGCGCGCCGCGCCGCGCCGGTGTGCAGCAACTGCTGCCACCAGGTGCCATGGCCAAAGCGATGGCGGCCGAGCAGCAGGTTGTCGAGCACACTGGCACCTTCGAAGAGCTCGATATTCTGGAACGTGCGCGCGATGCCGATCGCAGCGATGCGCTCGCGCTGCAGGCAGCCGATCGGCTGCCCTTCAAAGTGCACCTCGCCGGCAGTCGCATCAAAGACCCGGGTCACGACATTGAGCACTGAGGTCTTGCCGGCGCCGTTGGGGCCGATCAAGGCCAGCACTTCGCCGCGCTGCACCTGGAAGCTGAAGTCGTCGATCGCACGCACCCCCCCGAAGGCCAAGCCCAGGCCACGCGCCTCGAACCAGGGCCCGGCTGTGGTTGAAGCGCTCACCGAAGACGCTCCGATTTCATGTAGCGTTTGCCGCGCCGGAAAGTGTCGCGCCGGTAGAGCGGAAAGTTCTCCGCCAGCGCGCGCAGCTTGAGCCAGCGGCCGTTCAGCCCGGCCGGCTCGAAGAGCACAAACAACGCCAGCACGAGGCCGAAGACAAAGGTTTCGAGGCCAAACTGGCGCGCCATCACATCGGGCAGCAGCGGCTTCAGGCGCGAGATCGCGGTCGGCAGCAGGCCGATCAACAACGCACCCAGAATCGCCCCGCGCAGGCTGCCCAGGCCGCCGATCACGACCATCAGCACCAGCTCCATCGACAGCAGCAGCGTGAAGGCGTCGGGGGTCAGGTATTTCAGGTGATGCGCGAGCAGCGCGCCGGCCAGCCCGGTGATGCTGGCCGAGCCCACAAACGCCGCGACCTTGACCCGCGCCACGGGCAAGCCTAGCGAATACGACGCGGCTTCGGAGTCGCGCACGCCAACCAGTGCGCGGCCGAGCGAAGAGCGGGTCAGGTTGAGCATCAGGCCGAGCACCAGCACCAGCAGCAGCAGGCAGAAAAAGTAAAACGCCAGCGGGCCGCCGATCGAGACGCCGAAGAGCAAGGGGTCGTCAACCGCCCGGCCGGTGAAGCCGCCGGTGACGCTGGTCCAATGCCCGGCCGCGTATTCGATCAAGACCGAAAACGCGAGCGTGACCATCGCCAGATACAGGCCCGAGACGCGGATCGCCGGCAGCCCGACGAGCAGCCCGACCGCACCCGCTACCCCTGCCGCCGCCGGCAGTGACAACAGCAGCGGCACGCCCTGCCCCAAGCACCAGGCCTGCGCATACGCGCCCACCGCCATGAACGCCGAATGGCCGAGCGAGACCTGCCCGCTGTAGCCGGTGAGCAGCATCAGCCCCAGGCTGGCGATGCACAGGATGAACAGGTAGCTCATCTCGCCGACAAAAAATTTCGAGACCACGAACGGCGCCACCAGCAAGGCCAGCAGCAGCAGGCCGTAGGCCCAGCGCTCGCCTGCATGGCGCAGCAAGGCGGCACGGTCACCGTAGCGGGTGTGGTAGTCGAAGTGCATCGTGGGTGGCTGGATGGCGTGCGAGTAGGCGTGTGGGCGGGCGTGTGGGCGGGCGTTCAGTCGGGCTGCTCTAGACACGCTTGCCATGCGCTTCGCCGAGCAGGCCACGCGGGCGCAGCACGAGCACGACGATCAAGACCACATAAGCGACCACGTCCTTGCTGCCGTCAGGCCCGTAGACGCCTGTGAACTGCTCGACCAGCCCGATCAGCAGGCCGCCGACGATGGCCCCGGCGATGCTGCCGAAGCCGCCGAGCACCAGCGCCGCCAAAGCCTTGAGCATCACAAACCACAGGCTGGTGTCGACCAGCGTGATCGGCGCCAGCAAGACACCCGCCAGCGCCGCCAGCGCCCCGGCCAGCGCCCAGACAGCCGAGTTGACGCGTTTGACTGGCACCCCGTTGAGAAAGGCGGCGAGCTGGTTTTGCGACGCCGCCTGCATCGCCACACCCAGCCGCGTAAAACGCAAAAAAGCCAGCAGCATCAGCGTGACGACGAGCACGACGACCAGGATCAACAGGTTCAGGTCGGCGACGACAACCCCGCCGAAGTTGCTCGTTTGGCCAGTCCACGGTGTGACGAAGGTGCGCGACTCCGAACCAAAGCCCATGCTCACCGCGCCGCGCAACATGAAGGCCAGCGCGATCGTCAACATCACACCGGCAAATTGCGGCTGGCCGACGATGCGGCGCAGCAGCCAGGCGTCGATGGCATAAGCCAGCAGCGCCACCGTGAGCGCGGTGGCCAGCAGCGCCGGCCAGAACGGCAACCCGAGCACGGCGACCAGGCCCCAGCCGACAAAGGCGCCGAACATCAGCAGGTCTCCGTGCGCGAAATTGAGCACCTCGGTGGCCTTGTAACAAAGCACGAGGCCGAGCGCGACGAGCGCATAGATTGCGCCCACCGCGAGGCCATTGACCACCAACTGGGCGGGTACGAGCAGCGACTCCACGCGGCTTCGCCCGGGGCTTCAGTCAGCGCTGCGCCGGCACGGCAAAGCGCTTGATCAACAGCGTCAACGACAGCGTCAACAACGGTGGCAGCGTCAACCGCAGCAGCAACTTCATGTCGCGCCAGCTTCGACCAGGAAGCTGACCACGGTCGCGCAGGAGCCGCCGATATTGAGCGTCTGCACGCGCCGCGCGGCGTCGATCTGCGCCGCGCCGGCATGGCCGCTGACCTGGCGCGCGGCGTCCCACAACATGCGCGCGCCGGTGGCACCGACCGGGTGGCCGCAGCCGATCAGGCCGCCACTCAAGTTGACCGGGCAACGCCCGCCGGCATCGATGCTGCCGTCTTCGACGGCACGCCAGCTTTGCCCGGGTGGCGTGAGGCCAAAATGGTCGATCGCCATGTATTCGGTGATGGTGAAACAATCGTGGGTTTCGATGCCGTCGATGGCATCGATGCCGGCCACGCGGGCGCGGCGCCAGGCGTCTTCTATCGCCTGCCGCACATGGGGGAAGACCAGCGCCTCGTCGTGGCTGCGCTCGAACTTGTCTTTCAGGCGCAGGCCGGCATTGCGGTGACCCCAGCCGCTGATGCGCGGCAGACTGTCTAACGTGATGCCGCAGCGGCGGGCATGCTCGGCTGCAAATGCGGCGGACGCCAGCACCACGCTGCACGCGCCATCGGTGATCTGGCCGCAGTCCTGCCGCCGCGTGCCGGGTTCGATGACCGGGTTCGCTTCGTCATCGTCGGTGAAGGCCAGCGCATCAAATTGCCACTTGCGTGTCTGCGCCAGCGGGTTGTGTCGGGCATGGCCGTAGTTCAACTCGGCGATGCGGTTCAGATGCCGGCGGTCAAGGCCGTAGCGCTTTTGATATTCGGCGGCGAGCAGGCCGAAGGCGGCCGGCCACATGAAGCGGCAATCGATATCTTCATGCCCCTGCCAGGCCGCGGCATTCTGGTTCTGCGAGGCTTCGTCGCCGGGCAGGTTCTTGAACTCCTCGGCGCCGACAACGAGCACGCAGTCGTAACGCCCGGCCTCGATCTCGGCCATCGCGGTGAGCACCGCCAGCGACGCCGAAGCGCAGGCGCCTTCATGGCGCATCGCCGGCACGCCCCACAGCGCCGGCAGCACCTGCGCGACCATCGCGCCGAGATGCGCTTGGCGGCGCTGCAGCTCGCCAAAAGCATTGCCAACATGGATGCTCTGCACCGCGCTCGCGTCGATTTGCGCCTGGTCGAGCGCGGCCTGCGCCGATTCGCGCACCATGTCCGACAGGTCCTGCCCCTGGCGCGACCAGACTTTGGCAAAGTCGCTCTGGTGGCCGCCGAGGATGTAGGTCGGCGCGTTCAACGCGATCCCCAGTTGCTGATGCGCGCGGCGGCGATCCAGCAGCCATGGAAGCCGGTCGGCACATGCTGCGGCAGCAGCACCTGCGCCACCGGGCCGGCCGACAAGTCGCGGGCATCGAAGACGTCGAGCGTCTGGCGCTGCGTGTGCTCGTTCCACTGGTAGCTGATGAGGTAACCATGGTCTTCGGCCTGCGCGTTGTCGGCGCCAGCGAACCAGGGTTCTGAGTACCAGCTGTGTTGCGGGTCTTCAGACCAGGCGCCGAGTGTCGCACCGCTATCGAGGTCGACCTTGCGGATGCCGGGCCATTGCAGCACCACATCCTCGCGCTGGTCGCTCAGATAGCCAAAACGTGTGCGGCGGCCGGCGAGCGCGCCGTTCAGGGTCGGGAACTCGACGTTGTGTTCGAGGTCCAGCGCCTGCTCCTCGGCCTGCCCGGTTTTGAGGTTCATCCGCCAGCGCCACAGCCGCGCGTGCTGCACCAGGTCAGCGACATCCCGCGCGGTGCGCTGGGCATCGATGCTGCCGTCGGCGCGCAGTGCCGGCATGTAGCGGCAACCGACCATCACCACCCAGTCGCCGTCCTCCCAGGCATTCACGACGTGATAGAGAAAACATGGCGTGAAATCAAACCAGCGGATCGACTCGGCCGCGCCCAGGCGCGGGATCACGCCCAGCCGCGTGGTCATCTCGGGATGGAACTCGATCTTGTGGCGGCCGAGCTTGAGCGCCTCGTGGTCGTGGAACAGCGGCAGGTCGTGCAGGATCGAATAGTGCTCGGTGATCGCCATGTCGTGCGGCAGGCGCGGGCCGGGCAGCGTGATCGGCACATGGTGCTTGAGGCGGCCGTCGGCGCCGACGACGCCGTAGTGCATGTAGGGTGCATCGTTGCCGTAGTCGAAGAACATCATCTCGCCGGTGATCTCGTCGACCTTGGCATGCGCGGACATCGCGCCGCCGCTGTCACGCACCGCCTGTGAGCGGCCCAGCGTCTGCAGCGTGATCGGGTCGATTTCCCAAGCCTCGCCAGACATGTACCAAAGGGCCAGCGCCTTGCCAGCATGGCCGACCATGTCGGTATTGCCGCTGTCTTTGAGGCGCTTGTCGCTGCGGCCCTTGAGGGTCTCGCGGATGCCGTGAAACCGGGCCTGCCCGGCCTGCTCTTCTTCGATGAAAGCATCGGTGCGCACCCAGCGGTTGCGGCAGGTCAGGCGGCCGCCATCGAACATCGCGGCCTGGATCATGCCGTCGCCGTCGAAGGGGTGGTAGCGGCCCTGCGGCGCGAAGCGCGTGTTCGGGCCGGTGCGCATGTAGACGCCGTTCAAGTCGGCGGGGATCTGGCCCTTGAGCAGCGGCAGGTCGGTCAATTCGAGCTCGTCGAAAACCGGCGCAAAAGCGCCGGTCAGCAGCGGGCCATGGTCTTCGCCGAAGGGCTGCAGGTCTTCGATTCTTGCGGGGGCATTCATCGTCGTTTTCCTCAACATTCAGTCCGCTGCGGCGGGGCGCCGCGACTGCACGATTCGAAAGCGCCCGGCGACAAACGCCAGGTCGGTCAGGCTGGCATTGCCGGCCGGGTTCAGGCCGGTGACATGGTAGTCACTGTAGGCCGCGGCAAAGTTCAAGGGCATCGGGCCGGTGAGGTTGATCGTGAGCTGTGCGCCGGCGCGGGCATAGGCCGCTTGCGCCACGCTGATGAAGGTTTCATCCTGGCTGTAGACAAAGGCGGTCAGGCCACCGAACTCGCGCACGTCCGTGGTCGCCTGCAAAAGCGCGTCGTTGGCATCTCCGCAGGCGATGACAAAAGCGATCGGGCCAAAACGCTCTTCGCCGTACAACGCCCGATGGGTTTTGTCGGTCTGCACGATCAAGGGTGTGCTGGTGCGTGCTTGTGGGTAGTCGGGGTGCACGTAGGCCCGCGGCGCGAGCAGCACGCGGCCGCAGCGCGCCGCATCGTCCTGCATCTGCGCCAGCAGCGCCAGCGTCTGTGGCGACTGGATCGCGGCAAGGATCATCGCGGCCTTCTTCGGGTCGCTGCCGATGGCGTCAACGGCCGCGGCCAGGCGTTGCGCCACCTCGTCGAGCGGCACGAGTCCAGCGGGCGTTTGCACACCAGCGCGCGGCAGGTAGATGTTCTGTGGGCTGGTGCACATCTGCGCGCTGAACATGCACATCGTCGTCGCCAGCGCACGCAGCACGGCATCGAGGTCGTCGACGGATTCGATGACCACCGTGTTGCAGCCGGCGGTCTCGGTGAAGACCAGCGCTGGGTGTGCGTTGCGCTCGATCCATTCGCCGAAGCGCGCGCTGCCGGTGAAATCGACGATCGCTGTCTTGGGGTGCTGCACCAGGTGTTTGCCGATCGGCGCGGCCACAGTATCCAGCGCCAGCGTGACCAGGTTCGGATCGAACCCGGCGGCCTGGACAACGCGGCGAAAAACGCGCACCGAGATCGCCATCGGCAACACCGCCGCCGGGTGCGGCTTGACGATCACCGCGTTGCCGGTGGCCAGGCTCGCCATCATCGACGGCCAGGCATTCCAGGTCGGGAAACTGGCGCAGGTAAAACACACCGCCACGCCGCGTGGCACACAACGATAGGTCTTGACCAGGCTGATCTGCGCACTGCCGAAGTTGCGCTGCCAGCGTGCTTTGGGCGCCACCGCGCTCAGCGCTTTTTCGGCGTAGACCAGGGCTTCGATGGCGCGGTCGAGCGCATTCACGCCCGAGCCGGCATAGGCCATGTTCACGCTCTGGCCGGCGGTGTGCATTACCGCTTGCACGACATCAAAGAGCTGCTCTTTGAAGATCGACTCGATGACCTCAAGCAACACGCCGAGGCGGGTTTCGATGTCGGCATCGGCCCAGCGCGGGATCGCCGCATTCGCGGCATCAAAGACGGTGTCGATGTCGACCTGCGGGTAGCGGATGCCGAGTGCCCGCTGCGTATACGGCGAGATCTCTTCGCCAAGTTCGCCAATCTCGCCGGGCAGATCGAGCTCGAAGCGCTGGCCGAGCTGGGCATTGAACGCCGCCAGCGCCGTCGCCTGGGCTTTGGCCGCGTCTGGATACTTCGACGGCATTTCAGGAAACGCGCTCCAGCAGTGGCGCTCGGCGCAGGCCTGCTGCGCGCGGGCAAAGACGGCGCGGTGTTTGTCGAACAAATCGGCAGTCATGCCTGCCCCTCGGCCGGCACGGGCCGGCCGTCATCC
>JAYUSP010000374.1:0-13222 GCA_043755615.1 Betaproteobacteria bacterium | reverse complement strand
GACGCCCGCTGCGCGCCGCTGCCGGGCGGGCCCGCTCAGCCGACGTTGCGCAAGCCGGTTTCGAACTGCCCCGCGACCATGATCGACAGCAACTCGGCCTTGGCCGTGGTGCCCGGCGCGGACACGCCCAGATGAACCCAGCGGCCGTATTCGTAGATCACCTGGTCGAACTCGATGCCGCTGGCGGCGGTGGCTTTGGAGGTTTGCAGCACGGTGCCAAATCGTGGCGCGGTGAAGTCCACCGCCAGCCCGAGAACGTGCGCGCTTTTTGCCGAACCCTTGACGGCCCGGTTCAAGGCCGGGGAGCGATAGCCGCTGCTGATGTGGATCGACACCCCGCCGAGATGCTTGCGCACGATCTCCAGTTGTGCCGCCAGATGTTCGAGGTTTTTAAGCGTCGCCTTGTCGGGCGTGTTGTCGATGCCCAACCGCGCCGCGGTCTGGCTGAGGGTCAGTTCGTCTAGCGAAAAGTTTTCGGACAGCATGCGTGGCATCGTCGGCTCCTCGGGTTGACGGGCAAGGATCGCAGATGCAATCGTCTGCCCGAAGAGCGTCATCCCTTAGTTCGTGGACGGCCCACAGCTCAGCCGTAGCGCGACATCGCCAGGCCAGCGATGTCGATCTCGGGCTCCCGCCCCGACACGATATCGGCGATCACGCGCCCGGTGCCGGCGGCCATCGTCCAGCCCAGCGTGCCGTGGCCGGTGGCGAGAAGCAGGTTCTCCACCGGCGTGCGGCCGATGATCGGGGTGCCGTCGGGCGTCATCGGACGCAGGCCGCACCAGAAGCTGGCCTTGGCGACATCACCGCCCCGCGGGAAGAGATCGCTGACGACATGGTTCAGCGTCGCGCGCCGCGGCTCGCGCAGCGCCAGGCTGTAGCCGGCGATCTCGGCCGTGCCCCCAACCCGGATGCGGTCGCCCAGGCGCGTCACGGCGACCTTGTGGGTCTCGTCCATGATCGTCGACTCCGGCGCGTACTGCGCGTCGGTGATCGGCACCGTGATCGAATAACCCTTGACCGGATAGACGGGGATGTTCACCCCCACCGGCTTGAGCAACTGCGGCGAATGGCTGCCCAAAGCCAGCACCACGCGGTCAGCGGTCTTCAGCCCGGCGTCGGTGAAGACACCGGTGATGCAACCGCCGCCGACCTGCAAGCCGTCGATGCGGGTGTTGAAGCGGAACTTCGCACCCAGTTCACCGGCCATCGCGGCCAGCCGGTTGCTGAATTTGAAGCAGTCGCCGGTTTCGTCGTTGGGCAGGCGCAGGGCGCCGACAAACTTCTCCTTGGTCAGTGCCAGCGCCGGCTCGACGCGCACAAAACCCTCGCGATCGAGGACTTCAAATGGCACGCCGTATTGCTTGAGAACATCGACATCGCCGCCGATGCCGTCGAGCTGTTTCTGGGTCCGAAAGAGCTGCAGCGTGCCCTTCGTGCGGTCGTCGTAGGCGATGCCGGTTTGTGCGCGCAGCGCTTTCATGCAGTCGCGGCTGTATTCGGCGATCGGAACCATGCGCGACTTGTTGACCGCGTAGGCGCGCTGAGTGCAGTTGGCCAGCATCATCAGGCCCCAGCGCCACATCGCGGGGTCAAGCATCGGCCAGATGACCAGCGGCGAGTGCTGCATCAGCATCCACTTGATGGCCTTGATCGGCACCCCCGGCCCGGCCCACGGCGCCGAATAACCCGGCGAGACTTCGCCGGCATTGCCGAAGCTCGTCTCCAGCGCCGGCCCGGCCTGGCGGTCGATGACCTCGACCTCGTGCCCGGCCTTGGCCAGGTAATACGCGGTCGAGACGCCGATGACTCCACTGCCGAGCACGAGCACTTTCACTTGGTTCCACTCCCGACAAACCGCGGCTGACGCGCCGCTGACGGCAGCGACTGTAGCCGCCGGGCCGTCCGGGGCTGTCTGCTCGACAATACCGGCATGCTCGCGACCCCCTTGCCCCGCCCGCGCCTGTCGATGACCCAGGTGCTGCTCTTCGGCGCACTCGTCGTGACCTTGTCGATGGGCATCCGCCATGGCTTCGGGCTGTGGCTGCAACCGATCACGATGGACCGCGGCTGGAGCCGCGAGACCTTCGCTTTTGCGATCGCGATGCAAAACCTGGTCTGGGGGCTGGTCGGGCCGTTTGCCGGCATCGTCGCAGACCGCTACGGCGCCTTTCGGGTGCTCATCATCGGCGCACTGTTCTACGCCGGCGGCCTGGTGCTGATGGCGCTGTCGACTTCTGGCCTGGCCTTCACCGGCAGCGCCGGCCTGCTGATCGGCATCGCCCAGGCCGGCACGACCTACGTCATCGTGTTCGGCGTCATCGCGCGCCAGGTCGACCCGGCCCAACGCTCGTGGGCGATGGGCATCACTGCGGCCGCGGGTTCGTTCGGCCAGTTTCTGATGGTGCCGGTTGAAAACTGGCTCATCGACGGCCTGGGCTGGCAGAACGCGCTATTCGTGCTCGGCTGCATGGCGCTGCTGATCGCGCCGCTGGCTTTCGGCTTGCGTGAAGGTGGCGGCGCGGTCGCCCCGCCGGGGCCCAAACAAGGCATCGGCGCCGCGCTGCGCGAAGCTTTTGGCCATCGCGGGTTTCAGCTGCTGACGGCGGGCTATTTTGTCTGCGGATTCCAGGTCGTTTTCATCGGCGTGCACATGCCGAGTTACCTCAAGGACCACGGCTTGACGCCGGATGTGGCGACCACCGCGCTGGCGCTGATCGGCCTGTTCAATGTCTTTGGCACCTACGCCGCCGGGTCGTTGGGCCAGCGTTATTCAAAGACCCGCATCCTGAGCGCGATCTATGTGCTGCGCTCGATCGTCATCGTCGCTTTTCTGGCCGCGCCGCTGACACCCTGGAGCGTTTACCTCTTTGCCGCCACGATGGGGCTGCTGTGGCTGTCGACCGTGCCGCCGACCAACGCCGTCGTGGCGCAGATCTTCGGCGTGCAGTACATGTCGACCCTCGGCGGCATCGTTTTCCTGAGCCATCAATGTGGCGCCTTTCTCGGCGCCTGGCTGGGCGGCAAGTTGTTTGAGACCACTGGCAGCTACGACATCGTCTGGGGCATCGCGGTCGCGCTCGGCATCTTCGCCGCCATCGTGAACTGGCCGGTGCGCGAGACGCCGATCGTGCGCTCGCCAGCCGCGGCGGTGCCGGCATGACGACGCCGTCGCCGCGCCAGCGAACCGCCGCCTTGTGGGCGGCGCGCGTCACCGCGCTGCTGGCGCTGGCAGCGGTGTTCATGGCCTACCTCAGCCCGCACCTGATCCTCGACCTGGCGGCGCGGGTCTGGGCCTGTGTATGAGCGCCCCAAGGCCGGCCAGTGCCGGCCGCCCCCCGCGGGGATCAAGCAAAGTGGCAAAGCCACATTTGCTTGAGAACAGCGACCCGTCGCCGTGGGTCGTGCGCTGGGCCGGGCTGATCGCCCCCGGCGGCAGCGTGCTCGACGTCGCCTGCGGCAGCGGCCGGCACCTGCGCTGGCTGGCCGCGCGCGGCCACCGGGTCACCGGCGTCGACCGAGATGCGGCAGCCGCCGAACCGCTGCGCGACATCGGCGAGCGGGCCGAGATCGTGATCGGCGATATCGAAAACGGCGCCTGGCCTTTTGCCGGACGTGGCTTTGACGCGGTGATCGTCACCAACTACCTCTGGCGGCCGCGGCTGGCCGATATCGTGGCCGCGGTGGCCCCCGGCGGCGTGCTCATCTACGAAACTTTCGGGCTCGGCCAGGCGCGCTTCGGCCGGCCGTCGCGGGCCGATTTCCTGCTTGCGCCGGGTGAGCTGTTGCAAGCAACAGCCGGGCTTGTCGCCGTCGCTTATGAGCATGGCCTGCTCGATGCGCCGCCGCGGGTCGTGCAGCGCATCGTGGCGCGGCGCGCGCCAGAAGCGCCAGAAGCGTCAGCGCAAGTCGAGCCGGCGCCGTTGTGGGTATCAGTGCCGGTGCCGGTGCCGGCGGCCCGGTAAACTCCGGCCCTCGCAAGGACAAGCATGAACGGACTCACTGGCAGCATCGTCGCCCTCGTCACGCCGATGCACGAAGACAGCAGCATCGACTATGGTGCGCTGCGCCGCCTGATCGACTGGCATATCGCCGAAGGCACGGCCTGCATCTGCGTCGTCGGCACCACCGGCGAATCGCCCACGGTGTCGGTCGACGAACATTGCGAAATCATCAGGGTTGCGGTTGAACATGCCGCCGGCCGGGTGCCGATCATGGCCGGCGCGGGGGGCAACGCCACGTCCGAAGCGATCGAGCTGACAAAATTTGCGAAACGCGTTGGTGCTTCCAGCACGCTGCAAGTCGTGCCCTACTACAACCGGCCTTCGCAGGAAGGCATCTACCAGCACTTCAAGGCGGTTGCCGAAGCGGTGGATCTGCCGGTCGTGCTGTACAACGTGCCCGGCCGCACGGTGGCCGACATGCAGCACGACACCGTGATGCGCCTGGCCCAGGTGCCGGGCGTCATCGGCATCAAAGAAGCGACTGGCAATATCGAGCGTGCCGCCTGGTTGATCAAACACGCGCCGCGCGGGTTTTCGATCTACTCCGGCGACGACGGCACTGCGCTGACCTTGATGCTGCTCGGCGGCCATGGCAACGTCAGTGTCACGGCCAATATCGCGCCGCGCCTGATGAGCCAGATGTGCAGCGCAGCGCTTGAAGGCGAACTGCGCCGCGCCACCGCGATCCACATGAATTTGCTGCCGGTACACCGGCAGTTGTTCTGCGAACCCAGCCCGGCGCCGACCAAATGGGCGCTGCATAAACTCGGCCGCTGCGCGGCGACGGTGCGCCTGCCGATCGTGCCGCTGACTGAAGCCGGTCAGGCCCTCGTTGCCGCCGCGATGCAGACTAGCGGGCTGACTTGAATCCACACACGCGTTGCGGCGATGCCGCGGCCGCGTGAACGAAGTCGCCGGCCGCCGATCTCATCGGCGACCGTTGCGAATTCAACTACAGGGCGTGTTGACCATCGCCCGGAGACCTTGAACGTGATCCAGACCCAGACCAAGACCGAGACCGAGGCCGAGGCCAAGCACCAGTTTCCTGCCTCGCTGCGCACCACCGTGATTGCCGTCGCCGCGTCGGCGGCGCTCGGCGCGTGTTCATCGGTCGAAGGTGTGCTCGGTGGCGACAAGGTCGACTACCGCAGCCAGGCGGCGAAGACCGTGCCGCTCGATGTGCCACCCGACCTGACCCAGCTCGCCCGCGACAGCCGCTACCGGCCGCAGGGCGGCCCCGTCAGCGCCAGCGGCACCGGCAGCACCGCCACGACCACGGCCGTGGCGATCGCCGCTGTCGCCCCGGCAGCGGTCGGCAATGTGCGCGTCGAACGCCAGGGTAACCAGCGCTGGCTGGTCACCGGCACCGCACCCGAGGTGCTCTGGCCGCAGATCAGGGCCTTCTGGCTTGAGCGCGGTTTTACCGTCGCGGTCGACAGCCCCGAAGCCGGTGTGCTCGAAACCGGCTGGGCCGAAAACCGCGCCAAGCTGCCCAGCGACCTGATCCGCAACACCATCGGCCGGCTCTTCGACGGCCTGTATTCAACCGGCGAACGTGACCGCTTTCGCACCCGCGTCGAGCGCACCTCGGGGGGCGCCGAAATCTTCATCAGCCACCGCGGCATGGAAGAAGTTTTTGTCACGCCGCAGCGCGACCAGACGATGTGGCGCGCGCGCGCCAACGACCCGCAGCTCGAAGCCGAATTCCTGTCGCGCCTGATGGTCCGCCTGGGCACGGGCGAAGAGACCGCACGCAGCAGCATCGCCGGTGCCGCCGAGGTGCCGGCACGGCCCCGCGCGAGCGCGACAACCGGCGGCGCCGCGTCGCTCGAAGTCAACGATGGGTTCGACCGCGCCTGGCGCCGTGTCGGCATCGCACTCGACCGCAGCGGCTTCACCGTCGAAGACCGCGATCGCGCCGGTGGCATCTACTACGTGCGTTATGTCGACCCCGGCACCGCGGGCAACGAAGACCCGGGTTTCCTGGCCCGTCTGTTCAGCGGCGGCGACAAGACCAGCGCGCCAACCCGGCTGCGCGTGGCCGTCAAGGGCGAAGGTGAGCGCAGCATGGTCACTGTGCAAAACGCCCAGGGCGTGGCCGAGACCGGGGCGATGGCGCAGCGCATCATCGGCCTGCTCGTCAACGAACTGCGCTGAGCGGGCCGGGCGCCGCGCAGGGTCAAAAAAAAGCCGCTCGAGGGCGGCTTTTCGCTTCGTCAGCGATCGGGCGACGAATTACTTCTTCACGCCGTCAGCGGCCTTGGCAGCGGCGTCCTTGGCAGCATCGACGGCCTTGCCGGCAGCGTCCTTGGCAGCGTCGGCGGCCTTGCCAGCAGCGTCGGACGCGGCGGTGGCAGCGCCGGCAACCATCGATGCGGCGCCAGCGACGGCGGAAGCGGCAGCCGAAGCGGCCTCGGCCATCGGGGCGGTAGCGGCGGGAGCAGCAGCCGGGGCGGCGGCTTCCGGCTTTTTGCCGCAGGCGGCCAGCGCAGCGGCGGCAACCAGGGCGAGCAGGAGCGACTTGTTCATGTATGTCCTCGAAGAGTCTGTGGGTCGGAAAAGTGATCTAACGCTGAAGGGTGCTCTTGCGATGTCACATCGACACGACGTCACGCGCATTCGAAGAGTCCCAGGCCAAGCCACGCAAGGCAGATGCCCGTTGTGGCCAGCCTCTGATTATATGCCGCCTAGGTGCAATCCCTAAAGCCCGAGCGTGCTCGCGCCAAATGTCGGCTCGCAGCGTTGCAAGAACACATCAACCTCATCGGCCAGCCGCTGAATCCGCCGCAAATCGGACAGCACGTCGGCCCGCACGTCGGTCATTACCCGGCCGCGCCAGTCGACGCGGTCGAGCAGTTCGACGGCAAGCACCCGGTCAGCCAACAGCACCGATGGCAGGCTCACCTCTTCGTCAGACGGCCGCCAGACCGCGACGGCATGGCCCCAGCTCCGGCGCCAGCCGACAAAACGCGGGCAGCGCCGCTGCATCGCGTCGAAGCTGCGTCCGAGCAACACCAGTTCGCGTCCCGGCAGGCGCACAAACGCGGTCAGCGACGCGTGCAGGCCGGCGTCGTCAAGCGGCCAATCAGAGAAGTCGGGGTCGACAAAAACGAGCCGGCGCGCGCGGCGCTGCAAGGCCTGCGTCGCAGCATCGACGATCGCATTGCCAAAGGCTTTGGCGGAATCTATTTCAACGCCTGGTGCGGGTGCTTGGTCATCGTCTTGCGGGTTCATCACCGTCCTCCACTTGCAGCCAGCCGGCGCGGGCCCAGTCTTGCAGCACCGCCCGCGCATCGCCACCCAGGGCCCGCCATTGCGCCGCCGCGAGCCAACGTTCATCGGCCAATTGGCGCAGCAGCCGCGCGTCGCGGCCGCCAATACGATGCGACTCGCCGTTGATAAAAAGGTGCCGATCGTCGTAAAGCATCTTGGTGCGCGCGTGCAGCGCCACCGCGGCGGTCATGAGCAAATGTGGCTCTGCCACTTTGCTCATGCCCCCTCGGGGGGCGGACGACGTAGTCGTCGGCCTGGGGGCTGTCTCAGGCAGCGCAGCGCCGGCCTCGAACCAGACCCGGGCCTTTGGTTCGGTCAGAGATTCGCCCAAGACACGATGCAGCTCGTCGTGGCGCCGCACCGCGGCGGCGACCGCCCTCCGCGCAAAGCCCTGCAGCGCCGCCGGCACGCGCGCTGCGTTGGCGGTTGCGGGCTGCGCCGGGTCGCGGTACAGGCGCGCTTGCACGGCATCGTCGTGGGGGCCATCGCCGGCCAGCCGCGCCAGCATCTCGGCGGCCAGCTCGGGCCGGCTCGGCGCGCGAAAGCCGATCGAACACGTTATGCACTCGCCCTGCGCGACGCCGTCATGCGCCCACCCCGGCGGCAGGTAAAGCATGTCGCCGGCTTCGAGCAGCCACTGCTGCTGCGGCGTGAAGTCACGCAGGATTTTCAGCGGCGCGCCGTCGACCCAGGCGGCCTGTGCAGGCTTGGCGACCGGTGCCACCGACCAGCGCCGTCGGCCCTGCACCTGGAGCAAAAACACATCGTAGGAATCGAGGTGCGGGCCGACGCCGCCCCCATCGGTGGCGAACGACACCATCAGATCGTCCAGCCGCGCGTCGGGCACAAACCGAAACTGCTGGAGCAGTTGATGTGCCGCGTCGACATGCAGGTCCACACCCTGCACCAGCAGCGTCCATTCGCGGCGCTTGCGCGGCGGCAAGGCGCGGCGCGGCAACGGGCCCTGGCGCACCGACCAGCCGCGGCCATCGCGCAGCACCAGGCGGGACTCGACATCGTCGCTCGCGGCCAGCGCAAACAACGCTTGCGGCCCGATCGGCGGCAACACGCCGGGCATGGCCTGGCGCACCAGCAGCGGCTTTTTTTGCCAATGCCGGCGCATGAAAGATTCGGCCGAAAGACCCCCGAGCAGCGCCAGCGCCTGTTGCACGTCCATGCACGATTGTGGCCTGTGCGATGATTCTTTGATGATCATCAGCAAGCCCTGTGTCGTGAGCCTGACATGGACCCTTTCAGACGCCCAAGGCGAGGCAATCGACTCTCTGGCCGAGCCCGTCGAGTTTTATTTCGGCGGTGACGACCTGCTGCCCAAGGTCGAAGAAGCGATCAATGGCCAAGCGGCCGGTTTCGAAGCCCAACTGCACCTCGAACCCGAACATGCCTTTGGCGAATACAACTCGGGCCTGGTGTGTTTCGAAGCGCGCGATCTGTTCCCCGAACACCTCGATGTCGGCATGCAGTTCGAAGGCCTGCCCGAAGGCAGTGCGACACTGGCGATGCCGGCCGATGTCTACTACACCGTGACCGAAATCTATCCCTCTCATGTGGTCCTCGACGGCAACCATCCGCTGGCCGGCATCGCACTGCGCATCGCCCTCAAGGTCACCGATGTGCGCGCCGCGAGTGCCGAAGAAATCGAAGCCGGCACGGTCGGTGCGTCTGACCTGCAAGTGATTTCAAACCGCCGCAGCGACGACGACGACGACATCAACTACGACGTCGTCGATCGTCACTGATCGCGGTCGTCGGCAGATAGCGCAATGCAGGCCGAGCGCGCCGCGCTCGATATGCCGAGCACCAAACGCTCAGTGCTTGCCGGTCGAGCCGAAGCCGCCAGCGCCGCGCTGCGAAGTGCCGAATTCCCCGACGACGCGAAACGCCGCCTGCACCACCGGCACGATCACGAGTTGTGCGATGCGCTCGAAGGGCTGCACTGTGAAGGCCACGCTGCCTCGGTTCCAGCAGCTGACCATCAACGGGCCCTGGTAGTCGCTGTCGATCAGGCCGACCAGGTTGCCAAGCACGATGCCGTGTTTGTGGCCGAGGCCCGAGCGCGGCAGGATCATCGCCGCCAGCCCGGGGTCACCGATGTGCATCGCCAGGCCGGTCGGGATGAGCACCGTCTGGCCGGGCTCGATAGCGATCGCGGCGTCGATGCAGGCCCGCAGGTCCAGGCCAGCGCTGCCGGGCGTGGCGTATTGCGGCAACTGCTCAGCGATGCGTGCGTCCAGGATTTTCAAGTCCACTGAGGTCATTGTTTAGGCAGTCTGGCAGCGATGGCCGCGACGAGCGCGCGGGCGAGTTCAAGTTTGTCGGCACGCGGCAGGTTCGTCGCGCCATCGGCGTCGATCAGCAGCAGGCTGTTGTGATCGCGGCCGAAGGTCGCCGGGCCGTCGTTGGCGACGATCAGCGGCACACCCTTGCGCAGCCGCTTTTCCTGCGCGTGGCGCTGCACATCGTGGCTCTCAGCGGCAAAACCCACGCAGTAGGGCCGGGTGGACTCGGGCAGGCGCGCCACCGCCGCCAGGATGTCGGGATTTTCGGTCATCACAAACGCCGGCACCTGGCCTGAAGCGTCTTTTTTGATCTTTTGCTCGCTGGCTGCCACCGGCCGCCAGTCGGCCACTGCCGCCGTCGCGACAAACACATCCTGGCCCGCGGCCAGCGGCAGCACCGCATCGTGCATCTGCAGCGCGCTGCTGACATCGATACGGCGCACACCGCGTGGTGTCGCCAGCTGCACCGGCCCGGCGACCAGCGTCACCGCGGCGCCGGCTTCGGCACAGGCGCGCGCGATGGCAAATCCCATCTTGCCGCTGGAAAGATTGGTGATCCCGCGCACCGGGTCGATGGCCTCGAAAGTCGGCCCGGCGGTAATCAGCACCGATTTGCCGGCGAGCAGCTTGGGTTGGAAAAAAGCGATCAATTCGGCGCAGAGTTCGTCGGCCTCGAGCATGCGGCCATCACCAAACTCGCCACAGGCTTGGTCGCCATGACCGGGGCCGAGCAGCCGGGCGCCATCGGCAACAATCTGCGCGAGATTGCGCTGCGTCGCCGGGTGCGCCCACATCTCGCGGTTCATCGCCGGTGCGACGAGCAGCGGGCAGCGCTCGATCGGCCGCGCCAGGCACATCAGCGCGAGCAGCTCAGCGGCCCGCCCGTGTGCCAGTTGTGCGATGAAGTCGGCGCTCGCCGGCGCGACGACGATCGCATCGGCCTCGCGCGACAAATCGATATGCGCCATCGACGCCGGCGCGCGAGCATCCCATTGGCTCGTGTACACCGGCCGACCGCTGAGCGCCTGCATCGTCACCGGCGTGATGAACTGCATCGCGGCATCGGTCATCACAACCTGCACCGTGGCGCCGGCCTTCACCAACGCGCGCGTCAGTTCGGCCGACTTGTAGCAGGCGATGCCACCACTCAGGCCGAGGACGATTTGGCGGCCTTGCAGGTCGAGGCGTTCAGGCATGGCGCGCAATGTAGCAGCGAGGCCGCGGGTGGCGGCCGGCCCTGGCCGGCCTGGGGATCGTCATCCAGCGCCGTGGCACTTCTTGAACTTCTTGCCACTGCCGCAGGGGCAGGCGTCGTTGCGGCCGACCTTGGGCGCGAGCCGGATCGGATCGTGTTTCAGGCCGTGGTCTAGCCAGTAGACACGCAGGTCCTGCACCGCGAAGCAGGCTTCGTCAATGAGCTCGTCGCGGCTCGGGTCGGCGTCTTTCCAGCCGGCTTTGGCGAAGTTGATGAAGCGTTCGCCGGCCGGGTCCCAGCCGAGTGCGGCGATGGTTTCGCACAGCGCCGTAAAAGTCTCGGCGAGTTGGTCGCCGGCCTCGGGCACCGGCCAGTCGTTGGCAAAGTCGTCGACCGCGCTGAAAAAACCTTCGGCCCAGGCGGCGCCGGTGTGGGCCTTGGCCACCTCCTCGGCCGTTGCATGCCCTTCTTCGACGACACGCGCACGGGCCTCGTCATCCCAGACCTGCATCAGCGGCGCCAGGGTCACGGTGTCGGGGTTGTCGAGCAGGAACTCGGGGTCGAGATCCTGGCGCAAATCGTCCAGACGCTGCATCAACGCGGCCCGCGCCAAATGCACATCGGCGGGATCGGCAAACGCGCGCTCGAAATTGTCGCCCAACATGAGCGGCAGCCACTCGTCGATTTCAACTCTGCGCGGCCCGGCCGCCAGCGCGGTGAGGTACCCATCGGCCCATTCGGTATCGATGGTGTCGTCGAAGCCGGCCAGCCGGCGGCAGATCATGTCGAAGGCTGCGATTGCCAGGTCGATGGGTGTCTCGCCAGCAGCGGCCGCCGACTCGCTGTTCGCGGCAGTCATGTTGATGACGATGGCAGGCACGGCGGGTTCGGGTGCAGCCGCGCCATCGAATGCACATCGACCAGCACGCCATCGCGAAGGCCGTAAGCCCGGTGCGTGCCTTCGATCTCGAATCCGACGCGCTGGTAGAGCGCGATCGCGCGATGGTTGTCGATGAAGACCGTCAACTCCAGTCGCAGCAGGCCAAGCCAGCGGTCGGCATGTTCACACAGCGCGGTCATCAGCAGCTGGCCGACCCCCTGGCCCTGCCAGGCGCTTGTCACCGTGATGCCCAGCAACATCGCATGCCGGCGCCGCACCGACGCGCCCGCCGGGTGGAGGCCAGCGCTGCCGATGACCTGCCCGTCGTGCACCGCCACGAGATGCAGGTCGGCGGTCACGTTGCCACTTGCCGCCGCCGGGTTGGTCAGCCGATGGCGCCAGACCGCGGCGTCGGCATAGGGCAATTGCATCGTGCCGGGGTAGACAGCCGGGTCGCTCATCATTGCCACGAAGGCGTCGGCATCCTCGGGGCGTGCACGGCGCAGTGTCACGCCAGCGGGAGGGTCGACCTGGATCACGATCAGACGCGCTCGCCAACCCAGGCCGCAACCGACGCCAGCGCTTTGGGCAGCGCCGCGGCGTCGCTGCCACCGGCCATCGCCAGGTCGGCCTTGCCACCACCCTTGCCGCCGATTTGCTGGGCCACAAAATTGACCAGCTCGCCGGCCTTGACCTGCGTGATGCGGTCGGCGGTGACGCCAGCTGCCAACTGCACCCGGCCGCCATCGACCGCGGCGAGCACGATCGCCGCCGATTTGAGCTTGTCCTTGAGCTTGTCCATCGTCTCGCGCAGCGTCTTCGCATCGGCACCTTTCAGCACCGCGGCAAGCACCTTGACGCCCTTGACGTCAAACGCCTGCGCCATCAGCTCGTCACCCTGCGCCGACGCGAGCTTGCCCTTTAGCGCGGCAATTTCTTTTTCAAGCGCGCGCACGTGGTCGAGCACGGCACTCACGCGCGCCGGCACTTCGGCGGGGGTCACTTTCAACGACCCGGCCACACCGCCCAGCGTCGACTCCAGCGTTTGCAAATACACCAGCGCATTGCCACCGGTCAGCGCTTCGACACGCCGCACACCCGCCGCAACACCGGCCTCGACGACGATCTTGAAGAGGCCGATATCGCCGGTGCGCTGGACATGCGTGCCGCCGCAAAGCTCGCGGCTGGAACCGATATCGAGCACGCGCACCTCGTCGCCATACTTTTCGCCAAAGAGCATCAGCGCGCCGGTTTTCTGCGCTTCGTCGATGGGCATCACGCGTGCCTGCGTCGCCGCATTGGCCAGGATCTCGGCATTCACGATCGATTCGACCTGCGCGATCTGTGCGTCGCTCATCGGTGCGTTGTGGGCAAAGTCGAAGCGGGTGCGCTCGGGGCTGACCTCGCTGCCCTTTTGCTGCACATGCGCACCCAGTACTTCGCGCAGCGCCTTGTGCATCAGGTGCGTGACGCTGTGGTTGCGCACCGTGCGCTGGCGCTGGTCGGCGTCGACTCTGGCGACAAAAATATCACCAACTTCAACCGCACCTTCGACGACGCGGCCCTGGTGGCC
>JAYUSP010000373.1:0-13341 GCA_043755615.1 Betaproteobacteria bacterium | reverse complement strand
CACAGCGTGCGCACCAGGCGCTGCGCGAGCACGCCAATCACCGTCGCGCTGATCAAATACGACGGCACCCCGAGGTCGGCCAGCCGCGTGATGGCGCTGGCCGAATCGTTGGTGTGCAGGGTGCTGAATACCAGGTGCCCGGTAAGCGCGGCCTGGATCGCCATCTCGGCGGTGCTCAAGTCGCGGATCTCGCCGACCATGATGATGTCCGGATCCTGGCGCATCAGCGCCCGCAGGCCTTCGGCAAAACCCATGTCGATCGCGGCATGCACCTGGGTCTGGTTGAACGCCGGCTCGATCATCTCGATCGGGTCTTCGATCGTGCAGACGTTGACCGCATCGGTGGCGAGTGCCTTCAGCGTCGAATACAGCGTCGTCGTCTTGCCGCTGCCGGTGGGGCCGGTGACGAGGATGATGCCGTGCGGGCGCGCGATGAGTTGCTGCCAGGCCTGCGCATCGTGGCTGCCGAAGCCCAGGCCCTCGATCGACTTCACCGCCGTCTCGGGGTCGAAGATGCGCATCACCATCTTTTCGCCAAAGGCGGTGGGCATCGTCGACAGGCGCATCTCGACTTCGGTGCCCGGGCCTTCGGGCGTATCCGGGCGGCGCGTCTTGATGCGGCCGTCCAGCGGCCGCCGGCGCTCGACCACGTCCATGCGGCCGAGCAGCTTGATGCGCGCGGTCATTGCCGTCATCACGCCCAGCGGCACCTGATAGACGGTGTGCAACATGCCGTCGATGCGGAAGCGGATCGCGCCCATCTCGCGGCGCGGCTCAAGGTGGATGTCACTGGCGCGCTGGTCGAAGGCATATTGCCAGAGCCAGTCGACGACCTGCACGACGCCCTGGTCGTTGGCGTCCAGGGTCTTGTTCGTGCGCCCGAGTTCGACCAGTTGCTCGAAGCTCGCCGCCGAGGCCACTTCACCGGTTTTCTGCGCCGCGCGCACGCTCCTGGCGAGTGAGTAAAACTCGGTCGTGAACCGGCGCACATCGTCGGGGTTGGCCAGCACCAGGCGCACGCTGCGGCGGGTGTGGGCCTCGATCTCGGGCACCCAGGCATCGTCAAACGGCTCTGACGTGGCGATGATCACTTCGGCGCCGCTCGTCTGTAGGGGCAGCGCACGCCGGCTCTCGGCGTATTTGACGCTCATGACATCGGCGACACGCCCGACATCGGCCTTCAGCGGGTCGATGCGCAAGTAGCCGATGCCGCTGCGCTGCGCCAGCCATTCGGTCAAGGTTTCGGTATCCAGCGCCTTGCCCACGAGCTTGCCCGAAGACTTGTCCGGGCTTCTGTCATTCGCGCGGCGCACCAGGCCGGCGCCGCCCAGGCGCACCAGCGGATGCAGGCTGGAGTCGCCGGCGCCAAAGCGCTGCGTGACACGCGCTTCGTCGTCGGCGTCGATGAGGCCGTCCTGCGCCAGCCAGCGCAATAGCAGGCGCCAGTCGAGACGGCCGCGCGGCGGCTTCGGCGCTGCTGCGGGTGCCACGCTTTTGGGCTTGCAGGGTGGGGTCGGCGGGCTGGTCATTCGCGGTGATCGTTGCTGTTGCTGGCAGGGGTCATGAGGCTTGTCATGAGGCTTGATAGGGCCGCACCATGCGCAACCACTTTTGCGCCGGCAGGCCCAGGCGGCCGAAACGGGCTTCGATATTAGCCGCGCGGCGGCTAAGTTCGTCGCGGCCCGGCACGATCACATCACGCGTTGCGACGACGACGGAATTGCCCTCGCGCGTCGCGCTCAGGCGCCAGACCTGGCTGGCCCCGAAAGCTGCCGCGATGCGGTTGGCGCTGCGCTGGAAACTCGACGCGCGGCCGAAGAGATTGACCGCCATCACGCCGCCCGGCGCGAGCAAGTTGTGACACGCCGCGTAAAAGGCATCGTCATCGAGCACCGGCGCCGCGGCGTCGTGATCGTAGAGATCGACATGCAACAACTGCACGTTGCCGACCAGCGGCGTGCGCTGAATCCAGACCCCGGCATCGACGATCTCGACGCCCAGGCGCGGGTGCTGCTCGGGCAGGCGAAAAAACGCCCTGCACGCGGCCTCGACCAAGGGGTTGATCTCGACCACCGTGGTCTGCATGCGCAGAGAGTTCAGCGTGAAGCGGGTGATCGTCCCCGCCCCCAGGCCGAGCTGCACCGCATGGCCGTGGCCGAGCTCGGCCGTCGGCCGCCAAAGCAGGCTGGCGAGCATGCGCTGGATGTAGTCCAACTCGATGATCTGCGGCTGCTTGATGCGCATCGCACCCTGCACCCAGGGTGTGGCCAGGTGCAGGTAGCGCACGTCGTCATGCTCGGAGATCGTCACCAGCGGCAGGCGCGCGGGCTTCGTTTTTTTGCGGCTGTCGAAGATCAGATCAACCCCGCCGACTCGAAGGCGGCCTGCCAGGCGCCAAGCTTGCGATCAAAACTCCAGCTCGCATTGGCCGGGCTCGTCGACGGCAGACGGAACACCGGCACGCCGAGTGCCGCCGAGAGTTTCATCGATCTTGCCGACTCGGCGCCGTTGTGCGCCACCGCGCGCAAGCCGGGCGCGCAGTGTTGCAGGCTCAGCAGGTCGTTGGGCAGCGCAGAGTCGATCGCACTGTCGAGGCTGCCCTCGCGCTCGCAACTTGCATAGACATCCCAAAGGCCGAGGCCGCGGCGGCGGATTTCAGCGATGCGTTGTGGGTAGGTTGCGCCGCTGAAATCCACGCCCAAGAGCGCCGCCAGGATCGGCCAGAAATGGTTGCGCGGGTGGGCGTAATACTGCTGCGCCTGCAACGAAGCGACACCGGGAAAACTGCCGAGCACGACGAGCCGGGTCTGGCGCGAGATCACCGGCGGCAGACCTTGCAGGCGCGCGCTCATCGGGGCTGCACCGCAACCCGCGCGCTGGCTTGGCGCAGCAGCAGACGCGCCAGCCGCGGCAGCACGCGGCGTGCGTTCGCGCTCGTCGTGACCGCAGTTTCTTCGAGCGTCCAGCTGCGCAACGCGGCCAGCGTCTGCGCGATGCGCGGCAGTTCTGCCGGTTCGTTGCGGCCCTGCGGCGCACCCGCGGCGCGCTCGGCGGCACGGCGGTACAGCCAGGCCGGCGGGATATCGGGCGCATCGGTTTCCAGCACCAGCGCCGTGGCCGGCAGCCCTGCCGCCAGCGCGCGCAGGCGCAGCGCGCGCTCGTGGGTCATCGCGCCACCAAAGCCGAGCGCAAAACCGCGTTCGATAAAAGCCGCGGCCTGCACGTCGCTGCCGTTGAACGCATGCGCGATGCCACCGACAACTTGCGCGCGGCGAAGCCCATGCAGCAGCGCATCGGCCGAACGCCGCACATGCAGGATCACCGGCAGGCCGGCGGCTTGCGCCAGCTTCAGCTGCGCGGTGTAGAAATGTGTCTGGCGCGCGAGGTCGAGGCCGGGCACGAAGAAGTCCAACCCGATCTCGCCAACCGCGACCAGATGGTGGTCATCGCGGTGCTCAAGCAGTGCGGCGGCGAGCCGGTCGAGGTCGTCATCGGCCGCGCCTGGCGTACACAGAGGATGGATGCCGAGCGCGTAGGCCACGCCGTATTCGTGGGCCAGTGCGCGCACCGCATCAAAGTCGGTCACGGCGACCGCCGGCAGCACCCACATCGGCACCCCGGCCACCACGGCGCGCGCCACGACCGCGCCACGATCAGCGTCAAATTCAGGGGCGTCGAGATGGCAATGGGTGTCGATCCACATGGTTGGCCGATCATGCCCGGGTGGTGCGGGGCATACGATGATTTGGAGCTACGCCCGTTCGCGCAGCTTGTCGCGAGCTGACGGCTTCCGGCACGCAGTGCAAAAGGCAAGACCTGACCCCGGTGCCTGCGTGACCCCGGTGCCTGCTGACCCCGGTGCCTGCGCCCGGTGCCTGCGCCCGGTGCCTGCGTCTTGCCTTTTGCATTCGCAGTGTTCCTGCTTTGGCCCCGAACCTCGCGCCAGCAAAAACGCTCGGAACAGTGTTGGGTCAGGTCTTGCCTTTTGCTTTGAGTGGAACTGGGGTCAGGAACCGGGGTCACTGGGGTCAGGAACCGGGGTCACGTCTTGCCTTTTACAGTCGCCGTTTTCCTGCCTTCGTCCCGAACCTCGCGCCAGCAAATACGCTCGGTCGACAAGGCTGCCATGCTCGCGCCCTACTTCGTCTCCCACCACGCCGTCGACCGAAACTCGCGGTCGGCGTCGACCCACTCGCCCAGCCTCGGCGTCAGCAGCTGAACGCCGGTGCGGCTGGCTTCGGCAACGGTGCGGCGGATCGGTTCGTCCCAGGCGTGGTAGGCCAGGTTGAAGGTCGACCAGTGCACCGGGAACAGGCGCTGGCCGCGCGCGTCGATGAAGGCCTGCACGGCCTGCTCGGGTGGCATGTGGATATCGACCCATGACGCACCGGGGCCGTAGGCGCCGATCTTGACGAAGGCGATGTCGAAGGGCCCGAAGCGCTTGCCGATCTCCTTGAAGTGGCGCCCATAGCCGGTGTCGCCGCTGTAAAAAAACCGGTGCCGCGCGCCGACGACTGACCAGCTCGACCACAGCGTCGCGCTGCGGTCGTTCAAGGCGCGGCCCGAGTAGTGGCGTGTCGGCGTGCAGACGATCTGCAGGCCGCGCAGCGTACGTTGCTGCCACCACTCCAGTTCTTCGATCTGCGCCGGCGCCACGCCCCAGCGTTCGAGGTGCGCGCCGACGCCCAGCGGGACATAGAACCGGCTGCCCCGCTTGGCGAGATGGCGCACGGTGTCCATATCGAGATGGTCGTAGTGGTCGTGCGAGATGAGCACCGCGTCGATGGCTGGCAAATCGGCCAGCGCGATCGGCGGCGGATGGAATCGTCGCGGCCCGACAGGCAGCGGCGAAACTCGGTCGGCGAACACCGGGTCGAGCAGCAGGCGCAGCCCGTCGAGCTCGATGTACACGCTGGCGTGGCCGATCCAGAAAGCGCGCAGGCCGGTGGCGGCCGGCACCGCGGCCAGCGCTGCGCCCTCGACCGTCATCACCGGCAGCGGCGCCGGCGGTTCACGAATCTCGTCGCCTGAAAACTCGCGCACGAGGTAGTCGCCGATCGCCGCCAGGCCGGTCGGCGCCTCGGGCTGCAGGTTGACAAAGTGGCCGTTGCGGTAATGTGGGCTGGCCTGCGCGCGCTCGAGCCGCGCGCCGGCCAAAGGCGCGCCAAACTGCGGCAGCGACACGACCGCCCAGGCCGCCGCGGCGAGCACCGCGAGCACGACCATCAGCACGACGGTCGTGCGCAGCAACCAGCGGGCCAGCCGGGATCTCATGCGCCGAATATAGGCGCCGACCGGGCGTGCGGTTCAGGCGGTCGCGGCGCCAATCAGGCCACGCTCACGCGCCAGTTCACGCTCCACTCACACGCCAGATCACGTCGCCCACGTCGTCTGCCACGAGCAAGCTGCGGCGGTCCGGCCCGATCACCACACCGACCGGGCGGCCATACGACTCGGCTTCATCAGGCGCGAGGAAACCGCTCAGGATGTCGCGCGGCGGCCCGCTCGGCAGGCCGTTGGCGAACGGCACGAAGACCACCTTGTAGCCGCTCAGCGTGCTGCGGTTCCACGAGCCATGCTGGCCGACGACCATGCCGTCGTCCATCAGGCCGGGCAAGGTGCCGGCCGGCAACCAGCACAGGCCGAGCGACGCGGTGTGCCCGCCGAGTGCGTAGTCGGGTGTCGCCGCGCGCGCCACTGCGGCGCTGTCCTGCGCCACGCGGTCGTCGACGGTGCGGCCCCAGTAGCTGTAGGGCCAGCCGTAAAAAGCGCCATCGGCCACCGAAGTCAGATAGTCGGGCGGCGTTTCGTCGCCGAGGCCATCACGTTCATTGACGACCGTCCACAGCGCCTGGGTCTGCGGCTCCCACGCCAGGCCCACCGGGTTGCGCAGGCCCGACGCAAAGATGCGCTGGCGGCCGCTGGACAGGTCGAGTTCATAGATGCAGGCGCGGCCGGCTTCGACCTCCAGGCCGCTTTCGCCAATGTTGCTCAGCGAGCCGACGCCGACGTAGAGTTTTTGCCCATCCGGGCTGGCCAGCAGGCTGCGTGTCCAGTGGCCGCCGCCAGGGTAGGTGGTGAGCTTCGTGCCCGCTGCCGCAATGCGCGTCGCCCCCGTCGTGTACGGGTAGGCGTCGACGCCATCGGTGTGGCCGACGTAGAACGTGTCGCCGACCAACGCCATGCCAAACGGCTGGCGCAGGCCTTGCATAAAGGCCTCGCGGCTTTCGGCGATGCCGTCGCCGTCAGCATCGCGCAGCAAGGTGATGCGGTTCGGGCTCGGGCCGATCGCCGCGGCGCGCCGCATCGTCGCGACCACCGCGTGGCCGAAGATCGACTTCACCGGCCCGGGCTCGAACAGCGCCTCGGCAACGGTGACGTCGCCATTCGGCAGCACGTGCATCCAGCGCGGGTGTTTGAGGCCGGTGGCAAAAGCGTTGACCTGCAGCCCGGGCGCGGCCAGCGGGGTCTGCCCCGCGGCCCAGCCGCGCGCTGTCGGCATCTTCAGCGTCGGAATGCGGCCCTGCGCTCGGCCGGCGGGAATCAACGGCGCGGCGCCGACCGCTTGTGGTGGCGCGCTGCCACGCAGGCGCCGCCACAGGATCGCCGCGGCGCCGACGCGGGCGACGAATTGCGCAAATGCGCCTGACAGGGTCATCGAAGGGCTCCTCGGGGTGGTGCGCCGTCGCGGTGGCTTCGCGGGTCGCTTGATGGGCATTGTCGTTCGCTCCAAAGTGCTCGCTCGCCGGGGCAAGCGATTGCGATCGCCCGCAGCGACACGAATGCCGCACCCGTGACCAACCGGTGGGCCGCCAACGATGCACCGCCGAGGCAACCGTGCTACCGTGCAATGGCGTTCCGCCGTGACCCGCCGCCGTGGAGATCCCATTGACCAAGCCGCCGCTGTACAGCCGCTCGCGCCGCCCGACGCCGCCGCTGTCGCCGCCGTCGCCGGCACCGGCATCTCCCGCCACCGCCGCCGCCACTGCGGCCGCGGCGCAGACGGGCCCACGCCCCGGTGGCACAGCCCCCAGCCGACGCCATCGTTTGCGTGCACTGGCCGCCCGCCACCCGGGGCCGCTGTGGGCGCTGGCCGGCGCCGCGCTGGCCACGCTGGCGATGCTGCTGACGCTGTCGCTGCAACCGCGCCAACGTGTCATCACGCAGGAACATATCGACGCCGCGGTGCGCGAATCGCTTGAAAAAGAGCCGCTGCCTTCGCCCTACACCAAGGCCGCGGCGGCGGTCGGCCCGTCCCTCGTGCGCGTGATCGGCCTGATGGATGAAAACGACGATGGCAAGGGCAACCCCGAGCAACGCGCCATGGAGCGCAGCCTGGGCAGCGGCGTGGTCATCATCGACAACGGCACGATCCTGACCAACCTGCATGTCGTCTGGGGCGCAAAAAGGGTGCGGGTGCGCTTCCACAACGGCCACGAGTCCGACGCCACGGTGATCAATGTGCAGCCGGAAAACGACCTTGCCGTGCTCAAGGCGCTGAGCCTGCCCGACGACCTGCACGCAGCCACGATGCGCTCCACCGGCGACCTGCAACCCGGTGACCAAGTGGTCGCGGTCGGCTTCCCGTTTGGCATCGGCCCGAGTGTCAGTGGCGGTGTGATCTCGGGCCTGAAACGCGAGTTCCGCGACCCCGATGGCAAGAAGGTGCTGACCAACCTGATCCAGTTTGACGCTGCCGCCAACCCGGGCAATTCCGGCGGGCCGCTGGTCACGATGGACGGCAACGTCGTCGGCATCGTGACCGCGATCCTCAACCCCGGCGCTGAGCGCACTTTTATCGGCATCGGTTTTGCGGTGCCGATTGAAAACGCGGCCGCCGCGGCCGGCATGCCGCCTTTCTAGACGCGCGGTGTTGCGATGTTGTTGATGCCGACCTGCCGCACCCGTTGACTCGCCCGGCATTGATTGCTGAACCGAACCACGATCCTTCAACCCAAGCCCGACGCCGATGCCATCCACACCAGAAACCACCGCCACGTTGATGGAGCGCATCCTCTACGAGGTCAAGCGCGTCGTCGTCGGGCAAGACCGCTTTCTCGAGCGCGTGATGATCGGCATGCTGGCGCAAGGTCACCTGCTCGTCGAAGGGGTGCCCGGCCTGGCCAAGACTTTGACCGTGAAGACGCTGGCGAAGACGATCCGCGGCAGCTTCAAGCGCATCCAGTTCACGCCTGACCTGGTGCCGGCCGACTTGATCGGCACGCGCATCTACAACCAGCGCACCGGCGACTTCGGCACCTCGCTGGGGCCGGTATTTGCCAATCTGCTGCTCGCCGACGAGATCAACCGCGCGCCGGCCAAGGTGCAGAGCGCGCTGCTCGAAGTGATGCAGGAGCGCCAGGTCACGATCGCCGGCGAAACGCACAAGGTGCCCGAGCCTTTTGTCGTGATGGCCACCCAGAACCCGATCGAAACCGAAGGCACCTACCCGCTGCCCGAAGCGCAGGTCGACCGCTTCATGATGAAGGTCATCGTCGACTACCCGACCGAAGAAGAAGAGTTCGTGATTGCCGAACGCGTCACCGGCCCTGCGGTCGAAGTCCAGGCCGTGGCCGACACCTTTGCACTCGCCGCGCTGCAGCGCGAGGTGCGCGCGGTGTACGTCGACCCGTCGCTGATCACCTACGCCGTAAAGCTCGTCAGCGCGACGCGCAACCCGGCAAAGTATGGGCTGCCCGAGCTGGCGAAGTACCTCACTTTTGGCGCCAGTCCGCGCGCCACCATCGGCATGATCGAAGGCGCGCGTGCGCTGGCCATGCTGCGTGGTCGCCGCTATGTGTTGCCCGAAGATGTCGCCGACCTGGTGCCCGATGTGATGCGCCACCGCCTCGTGCTCAGCTACGAAGCGCTGGCCGAAGGCAAAACCGCCGACCAGATCGTGGCCACGCTGATGAACAAGATTGCCCGGCCCGACAAGCCGATGCAGCATGTCGATGCCAACGCGACGGCCAATGCGGCAGCAGCGGCAGCGCAAGCAGCCAGCGCAGATACCGCCGGGGCGGCAACGAATGCCTGAACCGGTGATCACCAGCTCCGACGCCTTGCTGCGCCGGCTCGAGTGGACCGTGATCCGGCGCCTCGACGGCTTGTTGCAGGGCGACTACCGCACCGTGCTGCGCGGCAGCGGTGTTGACCTTGCCGACCTGCGTGAATACCAGTTGCACGACGACGTCCGGCATATCGACTGGAACGTCACCGCGCGCTTGCAGACACCTTATGTGCGCCAGTTCACCGAAGACCGCGATGTCACCGCCTGGTTTTTGCTCGACCTCTCGGGCAGCGTCGATTTCGGTTCGGCCGAGATCACCAAGCTAGCGGTCTCGACTGCCTTCGTCGCCACGCTGGCGCGCCTGCTCACGCGCCACGGCAACCGCATCGGCGCGCTGCTGTATGGCCAGCAGGTGGATGCGATGTTGCGGCCAGGAAATTCGCGCCTGCATGTGCTGAACCTGCTGACCCAGATGCGCGCGCGCCGGCGCGAGCTGGCGCCGCCGGTCAAGCCCGTGAAGTCCAGGCAGGGCGCCGCGCCGGCCACCGTCACCTCGCTCGCCGATTTGCTGCAAGCCGCCGACGCCACGATCAAGCGCCGCTCGCTGGTCTTCGTCGTCTCCGATTTCATCAGCGCGCCGGGCTGGCCTGAAACACTGGGCCGCATCGCGCAACGCCACGAGACGATCGCGGTGCGTTTGTTCGACCCGCTGGAGATGGCCTTGCCCGATGTCGGCCTGGTCACCGTGGAAGACGCCGAAACCGGCGAGCAGTTGTTTGTCGACAGCGCCGACCCGGCCTTCCGCGCCCGCTACCGGGCACTAGCCGACGCGCAAGAGGCCGAGCTTCGCGAACAACTCGCACGCAGTGGCGCCGACACCCTTGAGCTGGCCACCGACGACGACCTGCTCGACGCCATGCTGCGCTTTTGTGACCTGCGCCGTCAACGCGCGCGACTGAAAACGCCAGCGCGTTTCCCGGCGCACTTCAAACGCGCGGCACCGGTCGCTAGCGCGCAAGGGGGCATCGCATGACCTTCCAATGGCCGAGCATGTTGTGGCTGCTGCTGGCGTTGCCGCTGCTGGTGTTGTTGTACTTCTGGCTGCTCGGGCGCCGGCGCCGGTCGACCGTGCGCCTGGCGAGCATCGCAGTGGCCAAACAAGCGCTGGGCAAAGGCCCGGGCTGGCGCCGCCATGTGCCGCCGTTGCTGATGCTGCTGGCGCTGGCTGCACTGCTGCTGGCGGTGGCGCGGCCGCTGGCGGTGATCACGCTGCCGCTGGCGCAGCGAACGATCATCCTGGCGATGGACGTCTCGGGCAGCATGCGCGCCGAAGATGTCAAGCCGAACCGGCTGGTGGCGTCGCAGGAAGCGGCCAAGGCTTTTGTCACCGCGCTGCCGCGGGATGTGAAAGTCGGCGTGGTTTCATTTGCCGGCACCGCCGCAGTGGTGCAGGCGCCGACGACCAGCCGCGAAGATATCGTCGCCGCGATCGACCGCTTTCAACTGCAACGTGGCACCGCCACCGGCAGCGGCATCGTGCTGTCGCTGGCGACACTCTTCCCCGACCATGGCATCGAAATATCGCAGATCACCGGCCAGCGCAACATGCCCAGGATGCTGGGCGACGACAAGGCCAAAAAAGACTTCAAGCCGGTCGAGCCGGGCTCGTACAACTCGGCCGCGGTGATCATGCTCACCGACGGCCAGCGAACCACCGGCCCCGACCCGCTCGACGCCGCCAAGATGGCCGCCGAACGGGGCGTGCGTGTCTACACCGTCGGCGTCGGCACGACCAGCGGCGAAATCATCGGTTTCGAAGGCTGGAGCATGCGCGTGCGGCTCGACGAAGAGACGCTCAAGAACATCTCCATCCTGACCCACGGTGAATACTTCTATGCCGGCACCGCACAAGACCTGCTCAAGGTCTACGAGTCGCTGTCGGCCAAACTCGTGGTCGAGAAAAAAGAGACCGAGGTCAGCGCCTTGTTTTCAGCGTTAGGGGCGCTGCTGGCGCTGCTGTCCGCCGGCCTGAGTGTTTTTTGGTTCGGGCGCGTGGCGTGAGAACCGCTCTGCGTTGCGCCACTTTACTGGCGCAGGCGTGCAGAAGTTGAACAAGCTGCGCCAACGATGGATGGACAAAATTGTGGTCTACTCCTGTAAATGCGTACAGTTGAGTCTCCGACGATCGTTGACCTGTTCGCGGGAGCCGGTGGCATAGCCGAAGGCTTTCGCCAAGAGGGTTTCACATCGATTGCGGCGTCGGATATCGACCCCGATGCCTGCGCAACCTTCGCGCTGAATTTTCCACAGGCAGTTGTGGTGCATGGCGACCTCAGATCGCCCAGAACCAAAGCTGCACTTTTGGCTGCAGGCAACCGCGCCGATGTCGTTGTTGGTGGACCTCCCTGCCAAGCTTTCTCACAAATGCGTAACCACGCGCGGCTGATCGATGACCCTCGGAACTCCCTCTACAAGGAGTTCGTCGAGGTCGTGGGCCGCTTGCTGCCGTCCGCTTTCCTGATGGAGAACGTGACGGGCATCGATCAGATGGGTTTTCGCGAGCAAATCGTCGCCGACTTGGAACTGTCCGGCGAATACACCGTATTGCCACAGGTCATTGATGCTGCGGACGTAGGTGTACCCCAGACCCGGCGGCGGCTAATCTTTATCGCAGTCCGGCGAGCGCTCGGCGTCGATGTGCCACGGGTGGCACAAACCGGCATTACCCAAGCGGTTGCCCTCACGCGATCGATTCGTCGTGGCAAACATCGCTATGAGTTGGATGTTGCCCACGACCTGTTTTCGTCGCGCCTCGTATCTGGTCTGGCCGACTCCGAAGATGTAACGTCCGTTACCGCATCCCAGGCTATTTCCGACCTTGTGACGCTGCCTGAGGGCAACCGTGCCGATGTCCTGGAGTACGCAGCCGTCGGTGCAGCGCAGTCGGCCTATCAACGCTGCATGCGCGCGGGCAACGGCGAACAGCTGCACAACGTGCAAGTACCGCGGCTGCGTAACGACACAGCAACGCGACTGCGCGCGATCCCGCCCGGCGGCAACCATCGAGACCTGCCCGAGGCACTGACCCAACGCAACTTGAGCGGCGAGCGATGGGGGCCGGAGAACGGCTCTGGCCTACTTTCACGACGCCATTTCTACGCCTATCGGCGCTTGCACCCTGATGTCTGGTCCTGGACGTTAAATACCAAAGCGGATTCGGTTTATCACTACCAGGCAGTTCGATGTTTGTCGGTTCGCGAGTTCGCACGCTTGCATTCGTTCCCTGATCGATTCGTCTTCACGACCGACCCAAGAGCCGGGGAATTGCTCGGTCGTCACGATGGAGGCCCGGCGCACTCCCGCTACCGTCAAGTGGGCAACGCCGTGCCCCCATTGCTTGCCAGGGCCTGTGCTGCGGCGATTCGGCAAGCGGTTTTCGGCAATGTCGCCGGACAGCAGCGCATCGCCGCGTGATACCGAAGTTGCCCATCGGGCGGAAGCGTCCAGTCACAGAAACTTCAACCCGCATCGTTGCCCCGTTCGGGGCCGACAACCGACAGCGGCTTGTTGCGGAGTTTCTTCAGCAGTCAGCTTGCGAGCCGTGGCTTTACGTGTATCGCTTGCTGCTGTGGACCGACAAGACCACAGGCCTTGCCCACTGCTACGAAAGTGACAAGTGTCAGCCTGGCAAGCCTTGGCATCCTCGTTCGCTTCGGTTTCATGCATGGCTCGCCGACTCGCTTGGCGTCACACCACGCGAGGTCGCCGACGGTATCGACTGGCTATTCCGACGAACCGCGGATGACTACGCACGGCACATGGTGCTTCAATATCGGACGCTGTTGCGGCGAGCGGTGCAACAGCGGGCACCGTACATCGATCGGGCCTTTCCGGAACCTGGCGAAGACCCCGCCATTGTTGCAATCATCCGGGAGGTTCTCGGCACCCGCCTGGCTCAGGAACCATCGCCTGATGAATGGCGGGTGATGACGCAACGCATCCGCGAACTGATCGGCGTCGAGAACAAGCGCAAGAACCTGGTTGGTGAGGGTTTTGAGGATGTTTTGAGCGCGGTCACCCGAAACTTCGATGCGGGTTCCGCGCTTGATGTACGAGCACGCTGCCTGCTCTCAAGCGTACCTGGCTTCGCGAACACGCGCGTCGGCGACAAGCCCAACAAAGTCGATCTCGCAATAGTTCGTCGGGCCGACGGACATCGAACCATCGTGACCGCGAAGTGGAGCATTCGGGCGGATCGCGAAAAGCAGTTTCCTGCTGAGTTCGGCAGCTACGTGACGGCGAAGTCGGATATCCGACCGTTCGACTACGTA
>JAYUSP010000372.1:0-4161 GCA_043755615.1 Betaproteobacteria bacterium | reverse complement strand
TTCGGTATCGCTGAAAGTGCGCGCGCGGTGCAGGATGATGAAGCGCGGCGCGGCTTCACCGTTGGTCCTGCCGTTGGTTTCGCCGGCCATCTTGCCGTTCGCATGCATGGCGTTGAGCGCGGCGATCTCTTGCACCGCCTCGGCCAGCAGGGCATCGTCCCCCGGTGTCTGCGCAGCGTCGGCGTCGGCCCAGTCGGTGAGCAGCGCAAACTGCGTCTCCCGCTCGGGGTTGGCCAGGTAATGCAATTGCAGCCGGTGCACCAGCTCGCGGATCGATGCTGTGCTGGTCAGCATCGCCGGAATGGCGACCATCACGCGGTGCTCGGCCGGGATGCCGCTGGCCAGGGCCAGTCGCGGCAGCGCTTGCGGGCGCGCCGACTCGCTGATCAGCCGGTTGATGACGGCGACCAGCGCTTCTGACGCCGGCCACAACATCAGCGCCGCGCCGACCCAGGTCACCCATGGCGCGGGGCCGGCGCCCGACAGGCCCGCGGCGTGCCGCACCAGCACCCAGGCCACCAGCCCGACCGTGCCGATCAGCAGCAGGCCGAGGTAGGTGGGCAGGGCCAGCCGGCGCGCCACAGGGCGCCAGGCGCGGGCCAGCCGCTCGTCCAGGCCGAGCGCGGTGACAAGGGTCGGCCGGCCCGCACCGCGCAGCCAGTGGCTGGCCACGGCGGCCGCGCCATCGACGCTGTGCATCAGGTCGAGCAGGGTCTGCGCCACGGCGCCTTCGCTGCGGCCGCTCTTCCTGGCCAGGCGTTCGATGCCGTGCAGCGTCTGGTCGCGCGTCAGGGCGTGCTCGGCTTCGAACAGCGGCGAGGTCAGCATCAGGCGCATCAGGGCGCTGGTGCGGCCCACGATGTCGGGCCAGTCGGCGTCGCCGATCGCGCGCAGCGAGGTCAGCGCATTGCTCACGCTCAGGTTGTCGGCGGCCTGGTCGGCGATCTGCTGCGCCTGCATCGCCGCCAGGTGGGGCAGCGTCGTGCGCAGCCAGGCGTTGATTTCCGCGCGGTCGCTGCCGTCGCCGGCAGTGCGGTCGTCTTGCAGGCGCTGCGCGAACTGCGTCAGGAACACGCCGCCGACGCCGCGCCGCTCGAGCAGCGCACGAACTTCTTCGAGCGACGCCGCGGTGCAGGTGTCGAGACGGTCGCTGCACAGGTTGGCGACTTCGCGCGCGGCCTTGTTGGTGGCCACCCGTTCGGCCAGGCGGCGCAGGTTTTCGATCAGCACCACACGCAGGGTCGTCGGCAGCGCCCACATCTCGGCGAGCTTGAGTTCGCGCGTTTCCTGGTAGGCGCCGAGGTATTGCGTCAGCAAGGCTTCGTCGAAGGCGCCGTCGGTGTGGGCGACAAAGGCCCAGGCCACGCCATAGACACGCGGCAGGCCGGCCAGCGGCTCACTGACGAGCATCGGCAAGCTGCGGAAGTAGCTGCGTGGCAGACCTTCGTGGATCTCCTTGAGCTGTGCTTCGATGAGATGAAAGTTGTCGAGCAGCCATTCGGCCGCCGGGCTGATGTCGTAGCCGGTGCTGGCCTGCACGCCGATATAGCGGTGCGCTTCGCGCAGCGTGCGGATATTGCTGCGCAGGCGCGGAAAGAAGGTTGCCGCGCGTGGCCGCGCCAGCTCGGCATCATGGGTTTCGCCGAGGCTGCGGCCATGCTGCGCAAACCGCTGCAGGCCGAAGATTTCGGAGCGGATCGGCGCCGCGACCGGGCCGCGTTGGCCATCGAGCATGTCGAGCAGCGCCGGTTGCGCTGCCGGCATCAGGCGCAGCAGGCCGGACACCGCCATGACCTACAGCACCAGCGAAGCGACACCGATCAGCAGGGCCGCCACCGCCAGGGTCGTCACCAGGCGCGACGACAGGAAACCGTTCAGCGATTCGGCGATGCCGCGCAAGTTGGCCAGGCCGCCCTGCGAGCCTCTGCAATGGCCCAGGTGTTCGCCGAGCGCCGACAACTCCATCGGCGCGGTATCGGCTCGGTTGCTGAATGTTGCGGTGCTCCAGTTGGGAGCGGGATTGGTATGCGTAGCGATGGCAGGCTCCGACCGCTCGGCCGCCAGGCCGAACGGAAAATTGGGTCACGACGGGTGAACCGGCGGCGGGTGTTTTAAACGTCAGGCCGCTGCAGTACGACAGATGAATGCTGGCCCTGTGGTGATGATCTGTCTGTCGGACAACGCACCAAGGTTTGTAGGAGTCGTCCTAGACTGGTCGAATGCCACCAGCCACCAGCCACCAGCCACCAGCCACCGGCTAGCAGGTGCAGCGGCCAGTGCGTTGATCAGTGCGTCGATCGGCGCGCCGGTCAAAGCGCCGATCAATGCGCCAATCAGCGAGTCGCCACGCGCGTGCCGACAACTTCGATGTCGACCCGGCGATCGGGTTGCAGGCAGGCGATCAACCGCGGATTCGCCTGATTGCCTTTGCAGTCGTCGGGCTTGGTCACCGGCTCCGTCTCGCCCTTGCCTTGCGAGGCGACCTTGCCCGTCTCGATGCGCCCGGCGCCGACGAGGTAAGCCTTGACCGATTCGGCTCGTTGCTCCGACAGCCGCTGGTTGTAGGCCGTCGAGCCGATGCGGTCGGTGTGGCCCTCGACGTTGATCACGTCGTACTGGCTGGCGGCGATCTCCTGGCTGAACTGGTCGAGCGCCGAACGGCCTTCGGCGCGCAGTTCGGATTTGTCGAACGTGAACAGCGACTCGGCCGAGAAGCTCACGCGCTGGCGCGGCGGCGGGGCTACCGGAGCGGGCGGCGGCGAGACCACCGCCACCACCGGCGGCGGCGCTTCGACGACCACCGTCGGCGGCGGTGAGGCCACCACCGGCGCTGGCGCCGGCGTCGGCGCGACGTAGGTCGAAGCGATCGGGCGCGGTGCCGGCGCGGTACTGTGACCGAACGGGAATACCAGGCTCAGCGTCGCGGTGTTGACACTGCCCTTGCCGCCCAGGCCATCGGCGACCCGGTAGCGCTCGACTTCGCCGCGCATCAGCATCGAAGGGCCGAACGCGTACTGCAGCCCGGCGCCGAGCTTGGCTTCGGTGCCGCGCCTGCTGCGCATCTGGGTCGAACCGGCGGCTGCACCGCTGCCAACGAAGTCGTCGCTGGTCTTGGTGTGATGCGCTCCGACGCGGGCCAGCGCCGACAGGCGCTCGGTCAGCGGCAGGGTTCCGACCAGGTCCAGGTTGAGCCCGCGCGCCTTGGTGCGGCCGTTCAACGTGCCCGCAGGCGTGGTGGTCGAATCGAAGCCGAACTTGCCGAGGTCGAAGTAACCCGCCTCGATCGCGAAATTGCGGTTGAACTGGTAGCCGCCAAACAGCTTGTAGGCGGTGCCGCGGGTGTCCGCGGTCAATGCCGACGTGGTCACACCCGGCGTTTGCAGGGCGGCTGCGATGCCGGGTTCGTTGAATTGCGATGTGCTCCTGCCGCCGGCCAGGCCGAGGTAGGTGTAGCTGTCGTTTTGCTGCGCCAGCGCGGGCGCGCCGGCCAGGCAGGCCAGGCTCGCGAGCGTCAACAGGCGCAGGGTGGGGGTCGATTTCATGGGGATCCTTGCAAAGGCCGCACAGGAAGGGTGGCGGCGGACGTTAGGTTGTAAGCGCAGGGGCTGAGCAACGTCTGTGCGATGCCGAACCGTGTTGTGCGTTGCCTGCGCCGCACTGCACGGCGGGCTGCGGCAGGCTCTGTACGCTAGCGAACATATGCCGCCGCGCCCCACGTCTATAGTGGTGACGAAGCTGGGCGTCGGTGCGGCGCATGCGCCGGACCAAGCCGAACCCAAGCCGAACCCAAGCCGAGCCCGAACTGAACCTGCCGAGGAGGGCGATGGTGGTGAGTTCACCCGACCCGAGAGACAACGAATTGCTCGCCGCGCTGCCGTTGGCCGAATACCGGCGCTGGCTGCCCGACCTTGAAGCGGTGCCGCTGGCGCTGGGCCAGGTGCTGTACGAATCCGGTGCCACGCTGGAGCATGTGTACTTTCCTACCAGCGCGATCGTCTCGCTGCTCTACGTGATGCAGGACGGCGCATCGGCCGAGATCGCCGTCGTCGGCTTCGAGGGTGTCGTCGGCGTGTCGTTGTTCATGGGCGGCGAATCGACGCCCAGCCGCGCGGTGGTGCAAAGCGCTGGTCAAGGCTATCGCCTGAAGGCGCAGTTGATGAA
>JAYUSP010000371.1:0-4163 GCA_043755615.1 Betaproteobacteria bacterium | reverse complement strand
CGGGGTTGTCATAAAGCGGCCGCAGACTCGGCCGTTTTGCATTGTTCGTTTCACGGAGCCGTCATGAAAATCAAATCCATCGCCCTCGCCGCTGTTCTTGGTGGGGCCGCCCTCGGCGCACAGGCGCAGACCGAAATCCAGTGGTGGCACGCCATGGGCGGCGCCCTAGGCGAATGGGTCAACGACCTCGCGAAGGACTTCAACGCCACACAGAAGGACTACAAGGTCGTGCCGGTCTTCAAGGGCACCTACGACGAGACGCTGACCGCGGCGGTCGCCGCATTCCGAGCAGGCACCGCTCCGCATATCTTGCAGGTCTTCGAGGTTGGCACCGCCACTTTCATGGCGAGCAAAAACGCGATCGTTCCAGTCCACAAGGTGATGGCCGACTCGGGTGTCAAGTTCGACCCAAAGGGCTATGTGCCCGCGGTAGCCGGCTACTACACGACGCCCAGCGGCCAGATGCTGAGCTTCCCGTTCAACAGTTCCACGGCGGTGCTGCATTTCAACAAAGATGCATTCAAGGCCGCCGGCCTGGACACTGACAACCCGCCGAAGACCTGGCCCGAAGTGACGCTGGCCGCTGCCAAGCTCAAGGCGAGCGGCCACAAGTGCCCGTTCACCACCTCCTGGGTCGGCTGGACCCAATTTGAGAACTTCTCGCTCTGGCACAACACCCTGCTTGCAACCAAGAACAACGGCTTCGGCGGCCACGACGCCCGACTGGTTGTCAACTCGCCGCTGCATGTGCGCCATATCGAGAACCTCGCGAACATGGCCAAGCAAGGCCTGTTCATCTACAAGGGCCGCAGCGGTTCGGCTGACGCAACCTTTCTGTCGGGAGAATGCGCGATGTACACCGGCTCCTCGGCGGCGTACGGCGGCATCAAGCGCAACGCCAAGTTCGCCAGCGGGATTAGCACCCTGCCTTACTACCCCGACGTGCCGGGAGCGCCCCAGAACACGGTGATCGACGGCACGAGTCTGTGGGCGATGGCCGGCAAGAAGCCGGACGAGTACAAGGGTGTCGCAGCATTCTTCGCCCACCTGTCCAAGCCCGAGGTCGCCGCCGCAAGCCACCAGCGCACCGGCTACCTGCCGGTCACGATCGCGGCCTACGAACTGACCGAGAAGTCGGGCTTCTACAAGCAGAACCCGGGTACTGATGTCTCAGTCACGCAGATGATCCGCAAGACGACCGACAAGTCGCGCGGACTGCGCCTCGGAAACTATCCGCAGATCCGCACCATCATCGACGAAGAAATGGAAGGCGTGTGGGCGGGCAAAAAGTCGGCAAAGGAAGGGCTCGACGCCATCGTCACCCGCGGCAACGAGCAACTCGAACGCTTCGAGAAAGCGAACAAGTCCTAAAGGCCCATTGCCGGCGCGGTAGCGGGTGCTTGACCGGCCCGCGCCGCCCCGAAGTCAGCTTCGCCGTTGTCGGGCCGGCCAAGCAAAAGGACAATTTCAGGTGGCTGTAGAAAAGCGCGTCCGCTTCAAAAGCTGGTGGTTGCCCTGGGCGCTTGTAGCGCCGCAGTTGGTGATCGTGCTCGTCTTCTTTTTCTGGCCCGCCGGGCAGGCGCTGTACTGGAGCGTGTTGCAGCAGGACGCCTTTGGCACGAGCCAGGAGTTTGTCGGGCTGGACAACTTCAAGACCCTGTTTGCCGACGAGACCTACCTCGCGTCGTTCAAGACGACGGCGGTTTTTTCGGTGCTCGTCGCCGGCATCGGCTTGTCGGTGTCGCTGCTGCTCGCCGTGATGGCCGACCGCGTCGTGCGCGGTGCAGCGGTCTACAAGACGCTGCTCATCTGGCCCTACGCGGTGGCGCCGGCGGTGGCGGGTGTCTTGTGGCTGTTCATGTTCGCGCCGTCCATCGGCGTCGTGAGTTACCTGCTGCGCGAAGGTGGCGTCGACTGGAACCACTTGCTTGATGGCAAGGACGCCATGATCCTGATCGTGATGGCCGCGGTGTGGAAACAGATCGCCTACAACTTTCTGTTCTTCCTGGCCGGCCTGCAGTCGATCCCCAAGAGCCTGATCGAAGCTGCGGCGATTGACGGCGCTGGCCCGTGGCGGCGGTTCTGGACGGTGCAGTTTCCGCTGCTCACACCGACCACCTTCTTCCTGCTTGTCATCAACATCATCTACGTCTTCATCGATACCTTCGCCATCGTCGACGCGGCCACCTCCGGCGGGCCGGGCAAGGACACCGCGATCCTGGTCTACAAGGTCTATTTCGATGGCTTCAAGGCGCTCGACCTCGGCGGCTCGGCGGCGCAGTCGGTGGTGCTGATGGTGATCCTGGTCGCGCTGACGGTGGTGCAGTTCCGCTATGTCGAAAAGAGGGTGCACTACTGATGACCGCCCCAAGGCCGGCCGGGGCCGGCCGCCCCCCGCGGGGATCAAGGAAAGTGGCAAAGCCACATTTCCTTGAGAGACCCGTCCTCAGCCCGCGCGCAACCGGCACCCACTGACATGGTCGAAAACCGCCCCGCCGCCACCACGCTCGCGCACCTGACGTTGATCCTGGGTGCGGCGATCGTCGCCTTCCCGGTCTACATCACCTTCATCGCCAGCACCCAGACGGCAGAGCAGATCGTGCAGAACGTGCCGATGTCGATGCTGCCCGGCGACAACATCGTGCAGAGCTACAAACTCGCGCTATTCGGCGGCCAGACCGAGTACGGCAGCAAGCTCCCACCCGCCGCGCCGATGTTGATCGTGAGCCTGGTCAGCGCGCTGGTCATTGCCATCGGCAAGATCAGTATTTCTCTGCTGTCGGCTTTTGCGGTGGTGTACTTTCGCTTCCCCGGCCGCAGCCTGGTGTTCTGGATGATCTTCGTGACCCTGATGCTGCCGGTAGAGGTGCGCATCCTGCCCACCTACAAGGTCGTTTCCGATCTGGGCATGCTCAACACCTATGCCGGGCTGACGGTGCCGCTGATCGCCTCGGCTACCGCGACTTTTCTGTTCCGCCAGTTCTTCTTGACCGTGCCCGACGAACTGGTCGAGGCCGCCCGCATCGACGGCGCCGGCCCGATGCGGTTCTTCAAGGACGTGCTGCTGCCGCTGTCGACGACCTCGATCGCGGCGCTGTTCGTGATCCAGTTCATCTACGGCTGGAACCAGTACCTCTGGCCGCTGCTGATGACCACCGAGGAGTCGATGTACCCGGTGGTGATGGGCATCAAACGCATGATCTCCGGTGGCGACGCAGCGACCGAATGGAACGCGGTGATGGCGGTGGCGATGCTGGCGATGATCCCGCCGGCGCTGGTCGTGATCCTGATGCAGAAGTGGTTCGTCAAGGGTCTGGTCGACAGCGAAAAATAGGCGGGTAGAAAACAATCATGGGTGCCATCTCCCTGCGCAATGTCGAGAAGGTCTACGGCAGCGGCCCGAAGGCCAACAAGGTCATCCACGGCGTCAATGTCGAGATCGCCGACGGCGAGTTCATCGTCATCGTCGGGCCGTCGGGCTGCGGCAAAAGCACGCTGCTGCGCATGGTCGCCGGGCTGGAGGAAATCAGCGCTGGCGAAGTCGACATCGGTGGGCGGGTCGTCAACCGTCTCGAACCTTCGGAGCGCGACATCGCGATGGTCTTCCAGAACTACGCGCTGTACCCGCACATGAGCGTGTTCGACAACATGGCCTACGGGCTGAAGATCGCCAAGGTGCCGGTGGCCGAGATCAAGGCCCGCGTCGACAAGGCCGCGGGCATCCTGCAACTCGCGCCCTACCTTGCACGCAGGCCGCGCGAGTTGTCTGGCGGCCAGCGCCAGCGCGTGGCGATGGGTCGGGCCATCGTTCGCGAACCGGCGGTATTTTTATTCGACGAACCACTGTCGAACCTGGACGCCAAGCTGCGCGCGCAGACGCGGCTGGAAATCCAGAAACTGCACCACGAGCTTGGCATCACCGCGTTGTTCGTGACCCATGACCAGGTCGAGGCAATGACTCTGGCGCAGCGCATGATCGTGATGAACGCCGGCCGCATCGAACAGATCGGCACCCCCGAGATGGTCTATGGCAAACCGGCGACGACCTTTGTCGCCGGCTTCATCGGCTCGCCGCCGATGAACCTGCTGCCGGGCCAGGCCGACGGCTCGCGCTTCACGCTGGGTGGCGAAACCTTCATGCTGCCCGCCGCCGCGCCGCGGGC
>JAYUSP010000370.1:0-4177 GCA_043755615.1 Betaproteobacteria bacterium | reverse complement strand
TGGCACTCACCGGCTGGGGTGCCGAGGCCGACCGCATCAAGACCCAGGCCGCTGGCTTCGACCATCATTTCACGAAGCCATTGGAGGTGGACAAGCTGGACAGCGTTTTTCAGCAGGTGGCGCAGCGCCAGGCGAGCGCTTGATCACTGTCTTGCCGGTTCCCCACCGCGAGTGATCACGCAGCCCGGCTGAAACAACCCCGCACGACAGACGCCCCCGACAACAGGGCCTCGAGGTCGTCGACCAAAACCGGCTTGACGAGATGCGCGTCGAAGCCGGCCGCCAGCGAACGCTGTTGGTCTTCTTCCTGGCCCCACCCAGGGCATACAAAACCATGCCCGCTTCGGCCATGCGCTGGCCTGCCCCGTGACTCGTGGCGGCGCCTTTGCACGCGGGCAAGCCTGGACGCCGCCCGAACTGATCGCCGACGTGCTGGCGCGCGTGGCAACACTGATCGAGTAAGTCATGGGCAAGGCATTCGCGAGCATCAAACAAGGTCCGAACGAGGCCATCGGCGACGCCAAAGGCAAGCGGGCCAGCGTGTGGGTGTGGCGACCAACAACCATGTCGTAGAAAAGTGCCAGACCGAAGCAGCGCACAAAGAGCTGATCATCCAATGCCGGGATCGCAATGCCGGGCCGGCTGGGCTGTTCTGACTGCGGCCGGACTTGCAGCCGGCGGCATTTTGTTTCACTCCGTGCAAGTCCGCGGCGCCTTGTCTCACCTCACAAAAGGGCTGGATTTATCGCGCGGCGCATCACCGATCGGAAGACCCCTGAATTGGGGGGGGAGGCGTGATCGGCGACTCTCAACGAGCTTCCGGATTCTGGGTCGGGCATGGCAAGTAGCATGGCAAGTAGCATGGAAAACAACGGTGACACATCCTGCTAGGCGAGGTATGGTCATCGGCGCGCCATGCGGGCCTCGTCCGCCGCCGGCCGAAAAAAACAAGATCTCGAGGAATCATCATGAAGTGGATCCAGCAGCTCACGTCCCGTCTCGCCCAGGCTCGCACAGCGCGCCACCGGCAAGTCAAGGCGCCACCCCGACGCAAGCTGCTGCTCGAGGCGATGGAGCCGCGGATTCTGCTTTCGGCCGACCCCTCGGTGTCTGGTGCCGCCGGCATCTACACGGTCAACTTCGCAGGCACCGACGATGTCGTGAGCGTCGAGCTGGTGTCTGCCGCAGCGTCGCTCAACGGCGGCGTCATCGTCGACCTGACCTATATCGACAACGCCTCGGTGTTGACCAAGGTCACGCTCGGTGATGCGACGGTTGGCGTCCTGGGTCTGACGGTCGACGGCAAAGCCGGCGACGACCGCTTCACTGCTGACGCTCTCGGCATCTCCCTGACGCTCGTCGGCGGCGCCGGCAGCGACACCCTGATCGGGCCTGACGCCGCCACCACCTGGACGATCAGCGGCGCCGGCGCCGGCTCGGCCACCGGCATCAATGCTTTCAACGGCATCGAGAACCTGACTGGCCGCAGCGGCGTCGACACCTTCAACCTGCAGGCTGCCGGCTCGATCATCGGCACGATCGACGGCGGCAACGGCGACGACCAATTGGTCGGGCCCGCCACTGCCAACGCCTGGAACGTGACCGGCACCGACGCCGGCAGCGTCAACGAGGGTGCGGCCAGCGGCTTCGCCAACTTCGTCGCGATGGAAAAGATCAGCGGCGGCAACGCCGCCGACGTATTCACGCTCACCAGCGCCGACTCGGTCAGCGCTGAAATTGCCGGTGGCGCCGGCACCGACACCCTGGTCGGGTTCGACGCTGACAACAAATGGGTGCTGACGGGCGCCGGGGCCGGCTCGCTGAACGCCATCGCCGGCAGCGCCCGCGCCTTCATCGGCATCGAGAACCTGTCCGGCGGCAGCGACGACGATGAGTTCAAGATCGGCGCCAGCGGCGCGCTGGCAGGTGTGATCGACGGCGGTGCGTTCGATATCGAAGCCCCCACGGTCAACTCGCTCGACTATTCGACCCGCGGCGCCGCCGTCACGGTCAACTTGCAAACCGGCGCTGCGACTGGTTTGACGGTGCCGTTCTCGCGCATCACCAAGGTGGTGGGCAGCAATGCGCCTGCGCCCGACACGCTGGTCGGCCCGTTGCCGAGCTTCGACCAGACGGCGTGGTCCATCACGGGCGCCAATTCCGGCAGCGTGGACGACTCCACGTTCGTGAGCTTCGAGAACCTGACCGGGCAGAACGCGACGAACGACGCGTTCGTGGTCTTTGCCGGCGGCAGCGTCTCCGGCACCGTCAGCGGCGGCACTGGCGGGCTGGACGGCATGGCGCGGGACTCTGCCGGTGCGCTGTCGGCCTTGCAGCCGGTCGCGGCCGACGCCGCCGGCACCTTCTCCGGCATCAACTACGCCGGCATGGATCTGTACGACCCGCGCAGTGGCAACGATACGCACCGTGTCATCACCGGCACGCTGTTCGATCGCGACATGACGGTCGTCGCTTCCGGTGCTGGCCTGGCCGTGAGCTTCGCCGGCGTCACCTTCAGCAGCGGCCCGAGCCTGTTTACGTTCGCGATTCCGACCGGCTCGCTGACGCTCGACACCGGCACCGGCATCGATAACATTTTGGCCACGCTGCCGGCCAGTTTCTCTGGCGCGCTGCTGACCTACAGCGACGGCGTACTCACGGGCACGCTGACCGCGGGTGACGACACCGCGGTGGTCACCAAGACCGGCCTGGCAGACGACGACGGCCTGCTGCTCGACCTCGCTGTCGACGGCGTCGCGCACTCGTTCGGCAGCGCCGCCAACGGCGTCAAGAGCATCGTGCTCGACGGCCTGGGCGGCAACGACAGCTTCAGCCTCGACGAGGTGATGCTGATCGACGAGGTGAGCATCGTTGGTGGCGGGGGTGACGACACGCTGATCGGCGCCAACCTCGGCATGCAGTGGGACATCACCGGCCCCGACCGCGGCACCTTCAGCGGCCTCGACGGCGGCATCACGGCGTTCTCGCTCATCGAAACGCTGCGCGGGCGCGGCGGCGCCGACCGCTTCAACCTGCGGTCCGATCTCACCGGCATCGGCTCGATCAGCGGCGTGATCGACGGCGGCCTGGGCACCGACACGCTGATCGGCGCCGACCTGAACAACACGTGGCGGCTCACCGGCGCCAATGCCGGCCTGCTCGACGCGAGCGTCGACACCGACTACACGAGCATCGAGAACCTGATCGGCGGCAGCGCGGCCGACCTGTTTCAGGTGATCGGCGGCGCGGCGTCGCTGACCGGCCTGCTCGACGGCGGCCTGACCAGGGCGATCGATCCGGATGCGCTTAATCCGGTGGCTGCCCTCGACACGCTCGACTTCTCGGCGCGCGGCGCCGTGGTGAGCGTGAACCTGGCGCTGGCCACCGCCAGTGGCATTGGCGCGATCTCACGCTTTGACACCATCGTCGGGAGCGCGTTCAGCGACATGCTGACCGGGCCCGATGTCGGCGAAGTGTTGAATCCTGCCATCGATGCGCCGGCGGTGTTGAGCCCCGGCACGCGCGTGCTCGTCACCGTGGCCGGCAGCGAAGCAATCTACGAATATGTCGGCGAGGAACTCACCGACAGTGACCCCGGCACCGTCGGCGACCAGCCGTTCAACCTCGCGACGCAGAACTACAGCGACCCCGCGCTGTGGAGGCTGGTCGACGACCACATCAACTGGAACATCACCGGTGCCAACGCGGGCGAGGTCGAGGGCACTGCGTTCAGCGCCTTCGAGAACCTGACGGGGCGCAGCGCGAGCAGCGACTACTTCCTGTTCGGTGCGCTCGGCAGCCTGAGCGGCACGCTGGCCGGCGGGGTGCAGGCCGGCTCGGACACGGCCGACGGCTTCGCGGTGGTCGACACGCTGACCAGCATGACCGACGTGTTCCAGGCAACAACGCCCGAACAGAGCGGCACGATCACGCTCGCCGGCCGCACCATCGCCTACACCGGCATGGACCCGAGCGCTTTCATCGAGGGCACCAACGCCGAACGCAAGATCAACGGCTCGGTGTTCGACGACGACTTCATCCTCGAAGACGCCGATACCGGCAGCCCCGGCCAGATGCGGGTCACTTTCGACGGCTGGCGCTTCACCAGCGACGGCAGCACCTACACCAGCAGCCTCACGTTCGACACCCCGACCACGTCGCTGACGATCGAGGGCGG
>JAYUSP010000369.1:0-4182 GCA_043755615.1 Betaproteobacteria bacterium | reverse complement strand
GCAACCGCGTGCGCAGGCGTGCGATCGACTGGCTGTGCAACTGGCAGACACGCGATTCGGTGACACCCAGCACCGCCGCGATCTCCTTGAGGTTCATGTCCTGCTCGTAATACATGCTCATCACGAACTGCTCGCGCTCGGGCAGGTTTTCGATCGCCGCGACGAGGGCTTCGCGCATCTTGCGGTCGGACAGGCGGCCGAGTGGGTTGGCTTCGGTGTCGACGACATGACGGTCGAGGTAGTCGTCGTCGCCTTCGTCGCCGCTCATGTCTTCGAGATAGACGAGCTGGGTGCCACGCACCTTGCCAAGCAACTCCTGGTAGTCGACGAGACCCAAGCCCATCTCGGCGGCGATCTCGCCTTCGCTCGGCGCGCGGCCGAGTTTTTGCTCGAGCTTGTGGACTGCGGTTTCGATCGAGCGCTGGTGGCGGCGGTCGCCCCGGCTCATCCAGTCGCTGCCGCGCAGCTCGTCGAGCATCGCACCGCGGATGCGCTGGGTGGCGAAGGTCTCGAACTGCACGCCTTGCGCCACGTCGAAGCGCGACAGGGCATCGTTCAAGCCAATCATGCCGACCTGGATCAAGTCGTTGATCTCGACGTTGGCCGGTAGCTTGGCGATCATCTGGTGCGCCAGGCGGCGCACCAGCGGGCTGTACTGCTTGAGCAGCGCGTTCGAGTCGAGCTGACCCTTGGCGGTGTACATGTGAGGTGCTCCCAAGGTGTTCTCAGTGTCTCGGCGTGGAATGGGCGGCCGCGCTGCTGCGGCGCGGGCTGGCGCGGCGCGCCACCACAAAGGCTTCGTCGTGCAGACCGAGGTGGTGGTCGACCAGCGAACGCAGGCGCTCGTCGGGCGGTTCGCTGGCGTCGGTGGCGGGGTCGATCGTGGTCCAGCCGGCGACGGCGGCGCCGATGAAGGTATCGGCGCAACTGGCCAGGCTTGCCGCGATATGCGGCAGGCGCGGCGAATGCGCGGCCGACACGATGAGCAGGTCGCAACTCATCCAGCCGCTGCGCTGGGCGAGCAGCTTCAGCGACGCGTAGGCATGTTTGACACTCGACGGGTGATCGGCGGCAAGCAGCAGCGGGCGCAGCGGCTGCGCACTGAACAGGCGCGCCAGATCGCTGGCGCCGGCATGCACGAGCACGACGTCGGCCTGCGGCGCGGCAACACACAACTCGTCGATCAGCCGCGCCGACGAGCCGCGGGTGTTGACGTAGCGCAGCGGCAAACCCCGTGCGGCCAGGTACGAGACCTCGGGCGAGAGCTTCTCGATGCAGGGTGCAAGTTCGATCGCCGTGCCCTCGGGCGCCGGTGGCGAGGACTCGGCGGCATCGAGTACCAAGGTGTTGCGCCCGGCCAGGGCCAGCGCTGCGGTCAGGCGCTCGATGGCAACACCGCCGAAGCTCACGTAAGGGTTGGCCACCAGCGCGATGAAACGCGGGCTGGCACCGGTGAAGAGGCGCCGCAAGCCGTCGGCCTGGTCGAGCGGCATCGCGCCGCTCGACGCGTAAAAGCTATCCTGCATCAGACGCCCTCCCGATGCCAGTCGGCGCCGGCCGGCAGCGCCGCCGCGGCGGATCTTGATGCCACACCGGCACTCGCCGTGGCACCGGCAAAGACCAGGCCGACATCGCCGGCATCGAGCCGCCAGGCATTGCTGCCACCACCGCGCAGCGCGCGCTGCACCAGCGTCTGCGCTGACAGCCGGTGCCAGTCTTCGGGCACGCGCTGGCCGTTGGCGACGGCGAGCACACGCAGCTTGTGGCGGATCATGGCGTCGATCGCCGGGCCGATCTTCACCGCCTCGTCGATCTTGCTGAGCACGACGCCGCGGCACTGCGCGGCGCGATAGGCGTTGATGACATCCTCGATCGTCTCGCCTTGCGCCGCGGCGTTGACCACCAGCAGTTTCTGGATCGAGCGGTGCGACAGCATCTCCAGCAGCTCGCGGGTGCGGGTGTCGCGCTGGGCCATGCCGGCGGTATCGATGAGGACCATCTTCTTGCCCGACAGCAACTCGAGCAGGTCTTCGAGCGACGCGCGGTCGTGCGCGGTGTGCACCGGCACGCCCAGGATGCGGCCGTAGGTGCGCAGTTGTTCGTGCGCCGCGATGCGGTAGGCATCGAGCGTGATCAGCCCGAGCTGCGCCGCGCCGTGGCGGGTGGCAAATGCGGCGGCGAGTTTGGCCGTGCTGGTGGTCTTGCCGACCCCGGTGGCACCGACCATCGCGTAGACACCACCGGCATCGTCGAGCGCGGCTTCGGTTTCGCCGGTGGCCAGGTTGCGCTCAAGCACATTCGCGGCCCAGGTTGTTTCGTCGATATCCGACGGCAGGCTGTCGACGAGCTTGCGCGTCAGTGCCGGTGAAAAACCGCAGTCGAGCAGCTTTTGCGAGAGCACCGCCTGGCGCGGCTGGCGTTGCAGTTTTTCGAGAAACGCCAGCGCGTTGAAGCGGTCTTCGATGAGGCCCTTCATCGCACGCAGTTCGCTGACCACTTCGCGGCGCTCGCTGCGCGCTGTAGCCATGTCGGCGGCCAGGTCGGCGGCCGACGGCTGATGCGCGATGCTGGCCGGCGCTGTCGTCATGCGCACTGTGGGCAGCGCAGTCGGGACCGGGTCATTGCCGTAGCGCCGCTCGTGATCGTGATCGTGATCGTGGTCGTGAATGTGAAGGTGGTCGTTGCCCTCGACCTCGGCGGCGTAGAGCTGCGGCGCAATGGGTTGTGGCTGCAGCTGCGGCGCGCGCGGACGCGGCGCGGCCGCAGCACGCAGCGGTGCGGCGGACGGTGTCGCGGTGGGCGCCGCAGCGGTCGCCGTGCCCGCCAGCGCATCCTTGCGCCGGCGCAGCATGCGCTCGCGCACATAGTCCTGAAACGACAAGGTGCTCATCGCCAGCGCCTGCGCATCGTCGGCCACCGTGCTCGACTTGGGTGTGCCTTGCGCCGCGGCACGCGGCGCTGCGGCTGGTGGCGCTGCCGGCGCGGCTGCTGCCGACATACGCTCGAAGCGCTGCACACTTTCGGCCGCCATCGCCAGTACCTCGACGCCTTCTGGGCAAGGCCGCGTCGACAGCACCACGGCTTCGCTGCCGAAGGCCTGGCGCACCAGGTTCAGCGCGTCGCGCGAGGTCTTCGCGGTGAAGCGTTTCACATTCATTGCGTGGCTCCGATGATCGAACCGATACGGATCGAATGGGTATCTGGAATTTCACTGTGGGCCAGCACCTTCAGGCGCGGCACGGCACGTTTGAGCAGCCGCGCGATCTGCGCGCGGATCGCATCCGGCACTAACAGGCAGGCCGGCACACCCAGGTCTTCTTGCCGGCGCGCGCTGTCGACGGCGCTGCGGGTCAGCGTCTCGGCCACGCCCGGATCGAGTGCGGCGCCGTGCGGCGAATTCAAAGCCTGGGTGACGAGGCGTTCGAGTTCGGGCTCGAGCGCGATCACATCCAGCTCTTTCACCGGGCCGTAGATCTGCTGCACGATCGCCGGCGCCAGGTGGACGCGGATGCGGCGGGCCAGCTCGGCCGGGTCGCTCACGTTGCCAGCAACGGTGCCGGCATGCTCGGCCAGGCATTCGACGATGCCGCGCACGTCGCGGATGTGCACACCCTCTTCGAGCATCAGCTGGAGCACCTTCTGCAATGTCGCGATGCCAACCATCTTGGGTACCACGTCCTCGATCAATTTGGGTGCCAGTTTTGTCATGTGGTCGACCAGCGACTGGGTCTCCACACGGCCGAGCAAACGGGCCGCGTTGACCTGCATCAAGTGTGAGAGGTGGGTCGCCACCACGGTCGCGCAATCAACAACCGTAAATCCGGCCATTTGGGCCATGTCGCGGTGGCGTTCTTCGATCCATACCGCGGGCAGGCCGAAGGCCGGGTCCTGCGTCTTTGCGCCGGGCAACGCCTGGGTCGCGCCGCCGGGGTTGATGGCCAGGTGCATGCCCGGAAAAGCTTCGCCTTCCCCGACCACCGCGCCACGCAGCGTGACGCGGTACATGCCGGGTTTGAGGTCGACCAGGTTGTCGCGGATATGCACCGGCGGCGGCAGGAAACCGACATCCTGCGCAAACTTCTTGCGCACGCCCTTGATGCGCGCGAGCAGCTCGCCGTTGCGCCCCTTGTCGACCAGTGCGATCAGGCGGTAGCCGACTTCGAGGCCGAGCGTGTCGACCGG
>JAYUSP010000368.1:0-4190 GCA_043755615.1 Betaproteobacteria bacterium | reverse complement strand
GGCATGGTCTGCATCGTCGCCGGTGCGGTGGTGCTGGTCTGGCCCGGCGCCGGTGACGCGGCACGCTCGGGCTCGCTGCCGGCAGCGACGACGGGGCTGCTGTGGGCCGATCTCTGGCCGGCCCTGGCCGTGCTCGGTGCCTGCGCGGCCTGGGGCATCGACAACAACCTGACCCGGCGCGTTGCGCTGCACGACGCGATGTGGGTCGCGTCGGTCAAGGGGCTGGTGGCTGGGGCGGTGAACCTGGCGCTGGCGCTGTCGATCGGCAGCGCGCTGCCTACGTGGCCCGGCCTGGCCGGCGCGCTGGCCCTGGGCCTGGCCGCCTACGGCATCAGCCTGACGCTGTTTGTGCTCGCGCTGCGTGATCTCGGCAGCGCACGCACCGGTGCCTACTTTTCAGTCGCGCCGTTTTTTGGCGCGCTGCTGGCGGTGCTGGTTTTTGGCGAAGCCGTCAGCCTTCGCCTGCTGGCCGCGGCAGCACTGATGGCCGTGGGCGTCTGGCTTCACCTCACCGAGCGGCATGCCCACGAACACCAGCACGAGGCGATCGAACACGAGCACGAACACGACCATGCGCAGGACCCGGCTGGGCACCACCACCATGCCCACGCAGCGGATGTCGTGGTCACCGGCCGGCACCGCCATCTGCATCGGCACGAGCCGCTGCAACATCATCACCCGCACTACCCTGACGCGCACCACCGGCACCGCCATTGACTGCGCTCGGCGACGGCAGCCGCACGGAAATCAGCGCCGGGTGTTGCTGCTGATCGCGTCGGCGAAGCGGTCGAACAGCGGCAGCGGCAGGTCGTGGCCCATGCCGGGCACGATATCGGCGACAGCCCCCTGGATGCGCGCGACGAGGTCATGCGCTGCGGCAACGGGGATCAAGGGATCGGCAGCACCGTGGATGACGCAGGTCGGGGCGCTGATCTTCAGCAACATCGCGCTGCGGTCGCCATCGGCCACCACCGCCAACAATTGGCGCGAGGTGCCGGCCGGCCGCCAGGCGCGCTGCACCGTTTGCACCAAGCGCCGGCGCAGCCGCTCTGGCTCCGGCGGATAGCCCGGGCTACCGATGATGCGCAGGACTTTTTCAAGATGCGCCACCGCGGCGTCGGGCTGGTCACTCGCCGGGCGCGAGCGCAGCGCCTTCTGCACCGCGTAGGTCGGCTGCGGCAGCCGGCGCGAGCCCGAGCTGGTCATCATCAGGCTCAGGCTGGCCACCCGCTGTGGATGCCCCGCCGCGATGTGCTGGGCGATCATGCCGCCCATCGAAGCGCCACAGATATGGGCGCGATCGATGCCCAGTGCATCGAGCACGCCGACGCTGTCCTCGGCCATGTCGCGCAGCGAATACGGGCTCGATACCGGCAGGCGCAGCAGATAGCGCAGAGCGGCCCAGCCGATGCTGGGCACCCCGAACTGGTCAAAACCCTGGCTCAGGCCGACGTCGCGGTTGTCGATGCGGATCACGCGCAGGCCGCGCGCGAGCAGCGCCTGCACGAGTTCGTCGGGCCAGCCGATGAGCTGCATGCCCAAGCCCATGATCATCAGCAGCGGCGGCGCCGACGGCGGGCCCTGGTCGTCGACCTCGATGCCGACCCCTCTGACGCTGATCTGCATCGTTGGGGTTAAAACCCTGCCGCTGCCGCTGCCAGCGGCGAGGGGTGCGCGACCTTGAAGAACCAGCGCCGCGCACCCTGGGTGTCGAAGCGTTTCCAGCGTGCCGGGTCCTGGCGCAGCCGGTCGGCGATCGCATACAGCGCCAGCGGGTTCATGCCCATGCCGACATGGCTGGCGTGGACCTCGATATTCTCGGTGTGCACATGTACATCGGGGTTGATGCTGCACTGCCAGGCGACGATGCCATCGGTCTTGCTGTAGATCGACGTCGTCGGCACGTCCGGCGGCTGGCGCACCAGGTCGTTGAGCACCGGGTCGAACACCCGCTGGCCGCTGACCATCTCGTAAAAGCGCCAGGCATTGGTCGCCCGCGGGTGGCCGGTGAACGGCGTGCCTAACGTGATGACGCAGCGGCTGCACCCGGGCAGCTCCTTGGCCATCTCGCGGGCGTAGATGCCGCCCAGGCTCCAGCCGATCAGGCTGACCTTCTGGCCGTGGCGCTGATGCACCTGCGCGACGAGGTCGCGGCAGCCTTGCAGCACACCGCCCTTGGGGCCGAAGTTGAGGCCCAGCTTCCAGCCATAAGGGGTGTAACCACGGTCGCGCAAAAAATTGCGCAGCGGCGCGGTCGAGGTATCCGACGCGCCAAGACCGGGGAAGACGATCACCGGATGTCCATCACCGACGGGCAGCCGCCCGAGCCAGGGCGTGGCCGCCAGCAGCGCCGCATATTCCCAGGGCGCCCGCGCTTCCATCAACATCAACAACGGGCTGGGCGGCGCCAGGTCGTCGTGCGCCGAAAGGGAATCGGTCTGCTGCCGGGTACTCGGGTTCATGCGCGGTCGAAAGGCCGTGGACAAGCCTGACTCTAGCGGCGCCGCGCGCGCTTGGCCGCTGGGCTTGCCCGGGTCTTGCCTGTCACTTGCGAGACAGACTGCTCGATCACCCTGCCAACGAGGCCTTGCGCTGACTTGATCCTGGTCTCGGGCAGCGAGCGTCGCATCGCGCTGGCGACCACATCCTTCATCGCGCCGGTGACCGCATCAGACACCTTCCCGGTGATCGACTTGGCGGTGCGCCGCACCAGCCCCGGCGCGGCCGGCGCCTCGTCGTCCGGCTCGTGCGGCAGCGGCAGCGCGCGCAGGTCGTCGAAAGCAATCTCGATCTCGCGGGCCAGCGCGCGCACATCGGGCATCGCCGCGGCGTCGGCCATGATGCCGAAGTCCAGCGACTGGTCGTAACTCTGCACGGTGATGTTCAGCGCCATGCCGTGCACGATGATCGACGTCGGGTAGTTGGTCATCATCTGCGCACCCGCCAGGTACAGCGGCAGGGGCGGGCCGGGCACGTTGGAGATCACCAGGTTCGCCACCTGGGGCAGGCGGTCGGCGACCTTGGCCTTGCCGACGAGCGCGGTCGCGGCTTCGATCAACCAGGGCATGCCCAGCGACGGGAAGTCCGTCGGCAGAATGCTCTTGACGCTGCCCATCGCAGTTTTCATCGCCGCCGTGGCGGCGCGCACATGGGCCAGGCGTTTGCGCGGGTCGGCGATCTGCGTGCCCAGACTCACCAGGCTCATCGAGGCCTGGTTGTCGCTGCGCGTGTCGCCCTTCTCGCGCAGCGAAATCGGCACCGCCGCGACCATGCTCTTCTTGGGCAGCATGCGCTTGTTGCTGAAGTGGCGGCGCAGCGCGCTGCCGACGACCATCATCACCATGTCGTTGATCGTGGCGTCGTGGGCCTTGCCCAGGGCCTTGAGTTCGCGCAACGGCAAGGTCACCGCCGCAAAAGCCCGACCCACCGTCAGCGAGACGTTGAAGGGGGTGTTTGGCGCCAGCGTCAGGTTGCGCACGCCGGGCTTGCCGCCGAGCAACTTCGAGCTGCCGATCACGGTGCGCGCAGCTCCGCCCAGCGTGCCCAGCGTCGACGGCAGCTCCTTCACGATCGCCGACACCTGCGCGATCTGGTTGGCCAGCGCGCCGCGCAGCATCTCGGCCATCTCCAGGCGGAAGACTTTCTTGCGCTTGGACGCCGCGGCTTCGATGACCCGCGACTGTGGTGTCACGTCGAGGATCGCGTTCGCCAGCGCCACCGCCGCCTGGCCATCGACCGCGGCGTGGTGCAGCTGGGTGTACAGCGCCACCCGCTTGTGGCCGTTGGCTGCCGGTGCCAGACCTTCGAAGACATGCATCTTCCACAGCGGGCGCTTGCGGTCGAGCAGCACCGGGTGCAGCGCGCTGACCTGGGCTTCCAGGTCGAGCAGTCCGTCGCCGGTCTTGGCCGATGGCGGCAGCTTGATCTCGACGATGTGTTTGGCCAGTTCGGGCTCGGCATCGACCCAGGCCGGGTTGGCCAGGTTCAGCGGCATCCACCAGAGCTTGCGGCGCAGCACCGGCGCCACCGCCAGGCGCGACGCGATGTGCTTGCGCAGCGCGGTCACAAATTTGCCCTTCGCTCCAGCGGGCAGCTCGAACACGTGAAGCGCGCCGACATGCATCGGCATCTCCGGCGTTTCGAGATAGAGGAACGATGCGTCCAGGCCGGACAGTTGTTTCATCGACATG
>JAYUSP010000367.1:0-4191 GCA_043755615.1 Betaproteobacteria bacterium | reverse complement strand
ATGTCGACCGCCTTCTCGGCGATCATGATCGTTGGCGCGTTGGTATTGCCGCCGACGATGCGCGGCATCACAGACGCATCGACGACACGCAGGCCTTGCAGGCCATGCACGCGCAACTGCGCATCAACCACATCCAGCGGCCCCGGGCCCATGCGGCAAGTGCCCACCGGGTGGTAGATCGTGTCGGCATGGCCGCGAACAAAAGCCTCGATCTGCGCATCGCTGATCGCGTCGGCTGACGCCTTCAGCTCACGCCCGCCATAGACCGCCAGCACCGGTTGCTGCAACACGCGGCGCATGATCTTGAAGCCGCGCACCAGGCGATCGACATCGTCGCGCTCGCCCAGGAAGTTGGGGTCGATCTGCGGCGCGGCCAGCGGGTCGGCGCTGGCCAGCGCGACGCTGCCACGGCTCTTGGGCTGCAAGAGGCAGACGTGGCAGGAATAGCCGTTGCCGAAGACCGTCTTGCGGCCATGATCGACGAGCTTGCCGATGACAAAGTGCAGTTGCAGGTCGGGGACCGATTCGTCGGCGCTGCTCTTGATAAAACCACCCGACTCGGCAAAGTTGGTGGTCAACATGCCGCTGCGTTTGGCGCGCCATTCGAAGATACCGCCCAGCACCCGCAACGCACCGGACAGGCTCAAGCCAAACAAGTCCTTGAGTTGCGGCGCACTCACCACCTGCACCACATCGACATGGTCGTGCAGACGCTGGCCGACGCCCGCCAGGTCGTGCACGACGCCGATGCCGTGCTGCTGCAGGTGCGCGCCCGGCCCGACACCCGACAGCATCAACAACTGCGGCGACTGCAGTGCGCCGGCGGCGAGCAGCACCTCGCGCTTGGCTGTCAGTGACCGCATCGTGCCGTTGACGCGCACATCGACCCCCACCGCGCGCCGGCCCTCGAAGCGGATGCGCGTTGCATTCGCGCCCGTGATCACGGTCAGGTTCGGCCGGCCGCGGTGCGGCGTGAGGTAGGCCTTGGCAGCGCTGAAACGCTCGCCGTTGCGGTGCGTGACCTGGTACATACCGACACCTTCTTGCTCGGCGCCACAGAAGTCCAAGTTCTCGGTAAAGCCGGCTTGGACACCGGCACGCACAAAGTCGGCGGCGTGGCGGTTCGGGGACCGCAGGTCCATCACGTTCAGCGGGCCGCCGTTGCCGTGAAATGCGTCGGCGCCGCGCTCGTTGTTCTCGGCGCGTTTGAAATACGGCAGTACGTCGTCATATCCCCAGCCCGGGTTGCCGGCCGCTGCCCAATGGTCGTAATCGCTGCGGTGCCCGCGTGCGTAAATCATCGCGTTGATCGAGCTTGAGCCGCCGAGCACCTTGCCGCGCGGCTGGTAACCGCGGCGGCCGTTCAGGCCGGGCTGCGGCACGGTCTGGAAAGCCCAGTTCGCCTGCTTGGTCTGGGCAAGAAGCGCCAGTCCGGCAGGGCAGTGGATGAGCACATTGGTGTCGGGGCCACCAGCTTCGAGCAGGCAGACGCTGACTGCTCTGTCTTCACTCAAGCGACTGGCCAGTACCGAGCCCGCCGAGCCTGCACCCACCACGATGTAATCGTACAAATCCGGTCTCCGCAGGGCCTGCGAAGGTGGGCCCCGATCAGATCATGCTAGCCGTGTCCGACTGGAGAGCGCACCCCAAAGCCGACGGCCGCAATTAGGGTAGGAGCCCAAATTCGCGCGCCAGCAGTGTGTACGAATGGCGCCGCGCCACCGGGTCGTGCGCCCAGGTGTTGATCACGAGTTCGTCGAGCTGAAGCTCGGCGGCCAAGGCCCGCAGCTGGTCGGCGACTTGTGCGGCGCTGCCGACAAACGCCTTGCGCCGGGTCGCGTCGACGACTGCCTGCTCTTCTGCGCTGAAACCAGCGGCCGCGATCTCCTGCGGCGCCTTCAGCGGCCCGAGTGCGCCGCGCATGCGGTCGATGCGCCAGCGCTCGCGGCTCAAGGCGTGGTGCTTCGCTTGAGCCTCGGTGTCTGCGGCCAACGCCCAGACGCAGATCGTCGCCTGCGGCACCGGGTGGCGCGCGCTCGGCCGGTACAGCGAGCGGTACAGATGCAACGCCTGCTCCACACCTGCGCCGTCGACAAAAAAGTAAGCAAAGGCATAGGGCAGACCGAGGTGGGCGGCGAGCTGCGCGCCGTAATCCGAGCTGCCGAGCATCCAGATATCGGGCACGCGCGACACCTCGCCGGTCGGCCCACGCGGATGCGCGACGATGCCCTGGTGCGTGCTGCCGCTGACCCAGGCTGCCAAGTCCACCACCTGCTGCGGGAAGTCTTCGGCCATGCCCGACACATGCGGGTTCAGCGCCGCGGCGGTGCGGCGGTCGCTGCCCGGCGCGCGGCCGACACCCAGGTCGACGCGACCCGGCGCCAGCGCATCAAGCACTCGAAACACTTCGGCCACCTTCAGCGCCGAATAGTGCGGCAGCATCACGCCGGCGCTGCCGATGCGGATGCGCTGCGTGCGCGCCGCCACCGCGGCCAGCAGCACCTCGGGCGCGGTACCGACGATCGTCGGCAGGCTGTGATGTTCACTGAGCCAGAAGCGGTGGTAACCCAGCATGTCGGCATGCTCGGCCAACGCCAAGGTGTCGCGGATCGCCGCGTCTTCGGTCTGGCCGGCGATTGAAATGGACTGGTCGAGGATCGAGAGCTTCAGAGCCATCGCCGATTGTCATTGATCCGCCGACTGACCCCCGATTTGCGGGGGGTCGCGACGCCCGCGCTTCGGTCGAACCCGCATGCCCAATTTCATGCCCGCGTGATAGCGTGTTCGTACTCACACCCGCAACCGGAAAGCACCATGGCCTCACGTCTTCACAAATTCGCCGCAGCGTCCATCTTTGCGATGTCGGCCGCGCTGGCGCTGCCCTCGCAGGCGGCATCGTTCAGCAGCCTGACCGTCTTCGGCGACAGCCTGTCCGACACCGGCAACGTTTTCCTCGCCACTAGCGGCGCGATTCCCGCAGCGCCCTACTACATGGGTCGCTTCTCCGACGGCCCGGTGTGGATCGATCACCTGGCCACCGGCCTGGGCCTGCCAGCAGGCGCCGTACCGTCGTTTGCCGGTGGCAACAACTACGCTTTTGGCGGCGCCAGAAGCGACGCCAGCGGTTCGCCCGTGCCCGGCCTGCTGGCGCAACTGGGTGGCTTGTGGATGCCGACGCACCCCACGGCCGACGTGTCGGGCCTGTATGTCCTGGTTGCCGGTGGCAACGACATGCGCGATGCCCGCACCGCCTTCCCCACCAATTCGATCGCCGACAACGATGGTCGACAGGTCGCCGCTGAAGCTGCGGTCGCCAACCTCGGCATGGGGCTTCAAGTCCTGGCCGCCACGGGCGCAAAAAACGTACTCATCTCGAATCTGCCTGACCTCGGCCGGTCGATCGAAGCCGTGGCGCTCGGGCTGACCGCGCCTTCCACCGACGCCACCAACCGCTTCAATGCCGAGTTGGCCGACCTGTTCCCGCTGGCTGCCGGCCTGGGCCTGAACCTGAGCTTCCTCGACATGGCCGGCGTGTTGAATGCGGTCCTCGTCGACGCCCTCAACAACGGCGGCGCGACCTTCGGCATCACCAACGTCTTCACGCCTTGCGGCGCATTCACCGGGTCGATCGGCGTGGCTTGCTCGATCTCGGGTTTCTCCGACGCGCTCCACCCTTCGGCCGCCGCGCACAAGCTCATTGGCGCCGCAGCGATCAGCGCGGTATCGATCGCGGCCATTCCCGAGCCGCAGACCTACGCGCTGTTTGCGCTCGGCCTGGTGGCCTTGGTCGTGGCGCAACGCCGCAAGACCCAGCGCTGATCTCGGCCGCGGCGCGCTGAGGCGCTGCGGATCGCGCCGCAACGCGCCACGTCGCAGCGCCGTTTGACTACACTGCGCGCCCTCGTCCAACGAAGGCGCGTTTTGTTTTCTGCGTTCGAAAAACTCGTTCACCCCTATCCTGCCGAAGCACCGGCGACACCGCCGGCAGGCCTGTTCCCGTTTCTGTGGGCGTGCACCGTCGGGGCGCGGCGCTATATCGGCTTGATGGCGCTGTTCACCGCCGGCATCGGCGCTTTTGAGGCGCTGTTGTTTGCAATGATGGGGCGCATTCTCGACTGGCTGGCCGAGGTCGCGCCGGCGCAGTTGTGGGCCCGCGAACGCGATTCGCTGCTGCTGCTGGCAGCGGTGCTG
>JAYUSP010000366.1:0-13534 GCA_043755615.1 Betaproteobacteria bacterium | reverse complement strand
CAGCCAAAGCGTGCTCTTCAATGTAGGTACAGATGTAGGTAGAAATGAAACACGGGGCGCTAGGCCCCGTGTTTGCTTGATGGCTGGCGGAGTGGACGGGACTCGAACCCGCGACCCCCGGCGTGACAGGCCGGTATTCTAACCAACTGAACTACCACTCCACGTGGCCGGCGGCTTGTGGGCTTGCGCCCCAAGTGCTGCCGAAACTTGGCGTCCCCTAGGGGATTCGAACCCCTGTAATCACCGTGAAAGGGTGGTGTCCTAGGCCTCTAGACGAAGGGGACAGGTAACCTATTTCTCTTTTCGCGCGGCGCTTCCCATGTTGGTGGAGGTAAGCGGGATCGAACCGCTGACCTCTTGCATGCCATGCAAGCGCTCTCCCAGCTGAGCTATACCCCCGAGCCGCGTGAGCAGAGCCTTGAATTATAGCGTGGCATTCAGGCTGGCCTCAAACGCGCCAGAACGGTGTCGCGCGCAAACAGCGCCAGAACCGCATCGATCGATGGGGTCTGCGCAGTGCCGCAGACCAGCACCCGCACTGCCGGCGCGAGCTGCGGCATCTTGAGCTTGTGTGCAGCGAGCGTCTCCTTCATCGCCTGCGCGATCGCCGATTTCTCCCAGGTCGCCGTGGCCAGGCGATCGTGCAGGCTTTGCAACGCCGGCCGCAATGTATCGGTGACATGCTGGGCCAGGTCGACCGGCTGCGGCGTCGGTGGCGCGTAAACCAACGTCGCCCACTGCGCCAAATCGACCAGCGTCGCGCAACGATCTTTGAACAGGGCGCACACGCGCGCCAGGTGGTCACGGCCAGCTTCGTCGGACGCAATCTGCACTCCCGACGCCAGCAACCTCGGCAACACCAGGCCGGCCAGCCGGGCATCGTCAGCAGCCTTGATCCAATGCGCGTTGACCCAGGCGAGCTTGGCTGGATCCCACTGCGCCGGGCTCTTGGACAGGTGCGTGCCGTCGAACCACTCAACCATCTGCGCCGGCGTGAAGAGCTCTTCGTCGCCGTGGCTCCAGCCCAGGCGCGCGAGATAGTTGAGCATCGCCTCGGGCAGATAGCCGGCGTCGTCGTAAGCGGTGACGCTGACCGCGCCGCGGCGTTTGGACAACTTCAGCCCGTCGTCACCCAGGATCACCGGGAAGTGGCCGAAGCGCGGCAGCGGTGCCCCGAGCGCGCGAAAGATATTGATCTGCCAGGGCGTGTTGTTGACATGTTCGTCGCCGCGAAAGACATGCGTGATCGCCATGTCCCAGTCGTCGACCACGACCGCGAAGTTGTAGGTCGGCACACCATCGGCGCGCAGCAGGATCAGGTCGTCGATCTCGCGGTTGTTGATCGTGATCGGGCCTTTGACGAGGTCGTCCCAGCTCACGTTGCCGTCGTTCGGGTTGCACAGCCGAACGACCGGGCTCACGCCCGCAGGCGCCGTCTGCAACACCTTGCCCGGCGCGGGGCGCCAGCGGCCGTCATAGTGGGTTTTTTCGCCGCGCGCGCGCTGCGCTTCGCGCATCGAATCAAGCTCGGCTGGCGTGCACCAGCAGCGGTAGGCGTGGCCACTGGCGAGGAGTTTGTCGATCACCACAAGGTAACGTTCCAGCCGCTGCATCTGGTGGATCGGGCCTTCGTCGTGATCCAGGCCGAGCCAGTGCATCGCGGCCAGGATCTGATCGACCGCGTCCTGCGTCGAGCGTGCGACATCGGTATCCTCGATACGCAGCACAAATTGGCCACCATGGTGGCGCGCGTAAGCCCACGAATACAGCGCGGTGCGCGCCGTGCCCAGGTGCAGATAACCGGTGGGCGATGGGGCAATGCGGGTTCGAACCGTCATATGGCAATCAACGCGAATCCGCGCGCAAGGTCGGCTTTCAGATCGTGCAGATCCTCGAGCCCGACACCGAGGCGAATCATGCCTTGCACGATGCCCGCGGCCATGCGCTGCGCTTCCGTCAAGCGGCCATGCGAGGTGCTCGACGGGTGCGTGATCGTGGTCTTGGTGTCGCCCAGGTTGGCGCAGATCGAGCAGATGCGCGTGGCATCGATCACCGCAAAGGCCCCGGCCCGCCCGCCCTTGACGACGAAGGACACCACGCCGCCGCCCTGCCCCGATTGCTGCGCCATGGCCAGCGCATGTTGCGGGTGCGATTTCAGGCTCGGGTGATAAACACGCTCGACAGCGGGCTGCGTCTCGAGCCAGTGCGCCATTGCCAAAGCCTGCTCGCTCTGGGCCTTGACGCGCAGCGACAGCGTCTCCAGCCCCTTCAAGACGACCCAGGCGTTGAAGGGCGACAGGCTCATGCCCGCGCTGCGCATCACGGGTACGAATTTTTCATTCACCAGCTGCTCGCTTGCACACAGCGCGCCGGCAATCACGCGGCCCTGGCCGTCGAGATATTTGGTGCCCGAATGCATGACGATATCGGCGCCCAGTTTCACCGGCTGTTGCAGCGCCGGCGAGCAGAAGCAGTTGTCGACCGCCAGCACCGCGCCGGCCTCGTGTGCAATGTCGGCGAGCGCCGCGATATCACAGACCTCGGTCAGCGGGTTGGTCGGCGACTCGGCAAACAGGAGCTTGGTATTGGGCCTGACGGCGGCGCGCCAATGCGCGACATCACTCTGCGATACGAAGCTGGTCTGCACGCCGAACTTGGCAAAGTCCTGCAGCAGCTTGATCGTCGAGCCAAAGACCGATTGTGAGCAGATCACGTGGTCGCCCGATTTCAAAAGCGCCATCGCGAGCAGCAGGATCGCCGACATGCCGCTGGATGTGCCGATACAGGCCTCGGTGCCTTCGAGCGCGGCCAGGCGCCGCTCCATCATCGTCACGGTGGGGTTCGAGAAGCGGCTGTAGACGAAGGCTTCGTCCTCGTTGGCGAAGCGCGCCGCGGCGGTGGCCGCATCGGGGTGCACAAACGCGCTGGAAAGAAACAGCGCCTCGGAGTTCTCGCCCCACTGCGACCGCGGCAGGCCCTCGCGCACCGCCAGGGTGTCCAGGCGTGCGTCGGCGGGCAGGTCGACTCGCGGAATGGTCATGGATTCTCCTGCGCACTCTGCAAAGCCAGCCGCGAATGGTTGCCGGATTCGTCTTCGGCGTCGAACTGCAAGCGTCGCTGCGCCTGCATCGCCGCCAGGTCCGACACGCTGACATCGCCGGTGATGTAGTGGCCGTCGAAGCAGCTCGCTTCGCAGCCGTCAAGCTTCGGGTTGAGCTGGGCGATGACCCGTTTCATCGCATCGACATCCTGGTAGATCAGCGCATCGGCGCCGATGAATTCGCGGATCTCTTCGATGCTGCGGCCATGCGCGATCAGCTCTTCCTTGGTCGGCATATCGATGCCGTAGACATTCTGGTAGCGCACCGGCGGCGCCGCCGACGCCATATAGACCTTGTTCGCACCCGCCTCGCGCGCCATCATCACGATCTCTTTGCTCGTCGTGCCGCGCACGATCGAATCGTCGACGAGCAGCACGTTGCGGCCGCGAAACTCGACCCCGATAGCATTGAGCTTTTCGCGCACGCTCTTCTTGCGCACCGACTGCCCGGGCATGATGAAAGTGCGCCCCACATAACGGTTCTTGACAAAGCCTTCGCGGTAGGGTTTGCCGATGCGGTGGGCGAGCTGCATCGCACTCGGCCGGCTCGATTCAGGGATCGGGATCACGACATCGATTTCGTTCGGCGGGATCGTCGAGATCAGCCGTTGCGCCAGCGTCTCACCCAGGTTCAGCCGCGCCTGGTAGACCGACACGCCGTCGAGCACCGAGTCGGGCCGCGCCAGGTAGACATACTCGAACATGCACGGATGCAGGCTCGGCTGCTCGGCACACTGGCGGGTGTGGATCGCGCCGTCGAGGCCGATGAAGATGGCTTCACCCGGCGCGACATCGCGGGTGAGTTTGTGCCCCGTGCCTTCGAGCGCCACCGACTCGCTGGCGACCATCACCTCGGGGCCATCGGGGCCGGTGCTCTGGCCAAAACACAAGGGCCGGATGCCGAAAGGATCACGAAACGCAAGCAGCCCATGCCCGGCGATCAGCGCGACCACGGCATAGGAGCCTTTGAGCCGCCGGTGTACCGCACCGACGGCCTTGAACACCTGCATCGGCGTCAGTGGCAGTTCACGCGCAGCGAGCTCGAGTTCATGCGCGAGCACATTGATCAGAACTTCGGTATCGCTGTCGGTATTGATATGCCGGCGGTCGATTGCAAACAGCTCAGCCTTGAGCGCCGCCGCATTCGTCAGGTTGCCGTTGTGTACGAGCACGATGCCGTAAGGCGCGTTGACATAAAACGGCTGCGCCTCTTCTTCGCTGTAGGCGTTGCCAGCGGTCGGGTAACGCACTTGACCCAGCCCCACCGTGCCCGGCAGCGCACGCATATTGCGGGTGCGGAAGATGTCGCGCACCATGCCCCGCGCCTTGTGCATATGGCAACGTGTGCCGCGCATCGTGACGATGCCGGCGGCGTCCTGCCCGCGGTGCTGCAAGAGCAGCAGCGCGTCGTAGATGAGCTGGTTGACGGGCGCCTTCGAGATGACGCCGACGATGCCGCACATGAATCGGGAATCCTTTTTACTTGCCTTCGGCCTGGCCGTGACTCAAGCCGGCAGCCACTGCACCAGCGGCGCCGGCAACAGCGGCTTGACACCTTGCAGCACCACACCGAGCCAGCGCGCGCCAGTTGAGACTTGCCAGGCACCCGATTGTGCGGCCGGCGTCAACGACACGACGGTCGCCACCACCAGCAACAACACCAAGCCGCGTACCAGGCCGAAGGCCGCCCCCAGGATGCGGTCGGGCACCGTCAGCGGCGTCGCGTTGATCGCCATGCGCACGAGTTTGGCCAGCAAGGCCCAGGCGACGAGCGCGGCGACGAAGGTCAAGACCAGCGCCGCCGCGTGGTTCAGTGCCGAGCCCGGCGCGCCGACCGGGATGAAGGTTGCGGCCTGCGGCGCATACCAGACTGCGGCGAAGTAGGCGACGAGCCAGCCGGCAAGCGACATCAGCTCGAACACCAGGCCGCGAACGATGCCGATCAGCATCGACAACAACAGTGCCGCGATCAACGCCCAGTCGACCCACGGCAGCGCGTCGGTCACAGGGTCAACAGCGCGCCGGGCAGGCCTGCCGCCTTGAGCCGCGCCTGCACCTTCAGCGCTTCTTCGCGCGTCTCGAAAGGCCCGGCGCGAACCCGCGTGCGGCTGCCCTTGTCGGTATCCACCGCCTGGGTATAGGTTTTCAGGCCCAGCGCCTCGACCTTGCTGCGCGCTTCGCGCACCGCGGCGGCATCGGCAAAGGCGCCGACCTGGACGACAAACCGGGCGCTGCGCGGCTCCGACGCCGCTACGGGCGTCGTCGCTGCGGCCGCTGTGGTGGCAGCCGTTGAAGGCTTTGCCGCCGATGCCACCGGCTTGGCGTCGAGCAGCGCCTTCGCCCGTTCGGCATCCTTGGTGCTTTGTTTGGGCGCGCCGTCCAGTGTCGGTTTGACCGCCGGACTGGAGGCCGACGCCAGCGTCGATGCAGGTGCAGGTGCGGGTGCGGATGCTGTCGCGGCGGGTGCGGCCGCCACTGGCTCAGCCACCGCAGCCGGCGCGACCTCAGCCGCAGAAGCCGATGCCACAACCGTGGGCATCGCCTTGGCCGATTTTGGCGGCGGCGGGGGTGGCAGGGGCGCCACCGCGTCCTTGCGCGGGATCTCGATCGGCAGATCCACCGGGATCGGCCGCGGCTGGGTTTCAAAGAGCAGCGGGAAAGCGATCACGCCGACCGCGAGCAACACCGCCGCGCCAATCAAACGCCGACGTGCGCCGGTGCGCGCGGCGGCCACGGCCTCGTCGGGCAGTGGCGCGGCGGAGGGCCGGGATTCTTTGCGCTGGAGGAAGGACGGCAGGGCCATGTGAAGAAGCGGTTTTTGCGGCCGCTGCAAGCGGGTCAGCTGGCCCGATCAGCCCACATGGGCAGCCTTGGTTTTGGGCAGCCCTTCCTTCAGCACACCACCGACGGTGTAGAAGGAACCGAAGACCACAATTCTATCAGCCGGGTCTGCGGCCGAGACCGCTGCGCGCAGCGCTTGCGCCGGGCCGGCGTGGCAGGTAATCGCGATCTCTGCGCCGGCTGCCGGCTGTGCACGCGAGGCGGCGCGCACCACCTTCATCGCCGCCCGCACCAGCACCGCGAGTTGCTCTGCCGTGGCCGCGCGGGGTGTGTCCAGATCACACAGATGCCAGCTGTCCACCAGCGGCCCGATGTGCTGGACCAGCGCGCCGATATCCTTGTCGCGCATCGCGCCGAAGACGACATGTGTGCGCGGGTAGTAACCCATCTGATCGAGGTTCAACGCCAGCACCGCCACCGACTGCGCGTTGTGCGCCACATCGAGCACCAGCACCGGCGCGCCGGGCACGATCTGGAAGCGCCCCGGCAGGTCGACCAGCGCCAGCCCAGTGCGCACCGCCTGCGCGCTGATCGGCAAACGATCGCGCAGGGCCTCGAATGCCGCCAGCGCGCCGGCAGCGTTGAGCAACTGGTTGGCACCACGCAGCGCCGGGTACGCCAGGCCACCGAGCCGCCGGCCGCGGCCCGACCAGTTCCACTGCTGGCGGTCACCCTGGTGGTTGAAGTCGCGGCCGACGAGCCAGAGGTCGGCGCCGACCTCGGCCGCGTAGTCGAGCACGCTGCGCGGCGGCACCGGGTCGCTGACGATGGCCGGTTTGCCGGCGCGCATCACACGCGCTTTTTCGCCACCGATGCTTTCGCGGTCGGGGCCGAGGTATTCGACATGGTCGATGTCGATGCTGGTGATGACCACACAGTCGGCATCGATCACATTCACCGCGTCGAGCCGGCCACCGAGGCCGACTTCGAGGATCACCAGGTCCAGCGGTGCCTGCGCCAGCGCACGCAGGATGGCCAGCGTGGTGAACTCGAAATAGGTCAGCGCGAGGTCGCCACGCGCGGCTTCGACGGCTTCGAAGTGCGGCAGCAACGCTGCCGCCTCGACACTGGCGCCACCGATCCGGCAGCGCTCTTCAAAGTGCACCAGATGCGGCTTGATGTAGAGGCCGACACGGTAACCGGCATGCAGCGCAATCGACTCCAGCATCGCGCAGGTCGAGCCCTTGCCATTCGTGCCGGCCACCGTGATCACCGGTGCGCTGAAGCGCAGACCAAGCCGGTCGCGCATCGTGCTCACACGCGCCAGTGTCATGTCGACCTGCTTGGGATGCAGGCGCTCGCAAAACGCGAGCCACGCCGGCAGCGTGCTGGGTAAGGTCACGGCCGGCGCGCTGCAGGCAAGCTCAAGCAACTGCGTCGGCGCTCTGGCGCAGCAGCTTGGCGAGCAGCCTGGCGATGGTCGGGCGCAGTTCGCGGCGGTCGATGATCATGTCGATGGCGCCGGTGCCGAGCAGGAATTCGCTGCGCTGGAAGCCTTCGGGCAGGGTCTCGCGCACGGTGTTTTCGATCACCCGCGGGCCGGCAAATCCGATCAGCGCCTTGGGCTCGGCGATGACGACATCGCCCATGAAGGCAAAACTCGCCGACACGCCGCCCATCGTCGGGTCGGTGAGCACGCTGACGTAGGGCAGCCCGGCCTGCGCCAGGCGCGTCAACGAGGCGTTGGTCTTGGCCATCTGCAGCAGGCTCAGAATGCCTTCTTGCATGCGCGCGCCGCCCGACGCGGCGAAACTCACGAACGGCACTTTCTGTTCGACCGCGGTCTCGACGCCGCGCACAAATCGTTCACCGACCACCGAGCCCATCGAGCCGCCCATGAAGTCGAACTCGAAGCAGACCACGACCAGCGGCACCGTCATCACCGCACCGCCGACGACGATCAGCGCGTCGGTCTCGCCTGTGCTCTCAAGCGCGGCTTTCAGGCGCTCGGGGTACTTCTTGCTGTCGCGGAACTTGAGCGGGTCCACCGGCAGCACTTCCTGGCCGATCTCGTAGCGCCCTTCGGCGTCGAGAAAAGCGTCGAGCCGCGCACGAGCGCCGACCCGATGGTGGTGGCTGCACTTCGGGCAGACATTGATGTTCTGCTCCAGGTCGGTCTTGTAGAGCACCGTCTCGCAGGACGGACATTTGATCCACAGCCCTTCGGGCACCGTGCGGCGCTCGCTGGGGTCGGTTTGCTGAATCTTCGGCGGCAGCAGTTTGTCCAACCAGCTCATCAGTGGCTCCTCAGGCATCCAGGGCAGCGCGAATCTCGCGCATGAAGTCGCGCGCCGCGGCGGGCGCATTGTCCACCGGGCAGGCTTCGAGAATCTGCACCAGCCGGCTGCCGATGACGACGGCATCGGCGCACTGCGCCACCGCGCGTGCGGTGGCGGCGTCGCGGATTCCGAAGCCCACCCCCACCGGCACCTTGACATGGGCGCGGATACGCGGCACTGCGGCGGCGACCGCGGCGATGTCGAGATGGCCGGCACCGGTGACGCCTTTGAGCGAGACATAGTAGACATAACCGCTGGCGATGCGGCCGACGGCCTGGATGCGAGCATCGGTCGAGGTCGGCGCGAGCAAGAAGATCAGGTCCAGCCCGCGTGTTTTCATCGCCGCAGCAAAGGTTTCGCACTCTTCGGGCGGGTAGTCAACGACGAGCACGCCATCAACCCCGGCGGCCGCCGCGGCGTCGACAAAAGCATCGCGCCCGCCACGCTGATCGAATTGCTCGATCGGGTTGGCGTAACCCATCAGCACCACCGGCGTGTGCTGGTTGACGCTGCGGAATTCGGCCACCCAAGCGAGCACCTGGCGCAGCCCAACACCCCGTGCCAGCGCACGTTCACTGGCCTTCTGGATCACCGGGCCATCCGCCATCGGGTCGGAAAACGGCACCCCGAGTTCGATGATGTCGGCGCCACCTTCGGCGAGTGCGTGCATCACCGCGACGGTGCGGTCCGGCGCCGGATCGCCGGCGGTGACGTAGGGAATCAGCGCGGTGCGCTTGGCGGCTTTCAACGCCGCCAACGTATTTTCGATGCGGCTCGCGGGCAAATGCGGCTTTGCTGCTTTGCCCGCCCCCCCAGGGGGGCCGGCGACGCCTCGCGTCGACTTGGGGGCGCTCATATCCGGCCACCTTTGACGCTCTGGCCGCGGCAGGACGGACGGCAATAGAAGTCCGCGCCCGAGAGGTCGGCAACGGTGCCGATATCCTTGTCGCCGCGGCCCGACAGGTTGACGAGCAGATGTTTGTCGGCCGGCAATGTCGCCGCGAGTTTCATCGCGTAGGCCACCGCGTGGCTCGACTCCAGCGCCGGGATGATGCCTTCGGTGCGGCACAGGCGATGAAAGGCTTCGAGCGCTTCGACGTCGGTGATGCCGACATATTCAGCGCGGCCAATGTCCTTGAGATACGCATGCTCGGGGCCGACACCGGGGTAGTCCAGCCCGGCCGAGATCGAATGGGTTTCAGTGATCTGGCCGTCGTCGTCCTGCAGCAGATAGGTGCGGTTGCCGTGCAGCACACCCGGCGAGCCAGCGAGCAGCGATGCCGCATGTTTGCCCGAATCGAGGCCCTCGCCAGCCGCTTCGACACCGATCAGGCGCGTGCCGGCATGCGCGATGTACGGGTGGAACAGGCCCATCGCGTTGCTGCCGCCGCCGACACAGGCGATCACCGCGTCGGGCTGGCGGCCGATCAGCTCGGGCATCTGGACCAGGCATTCCTGGCCGATCACGCTCTGGAAGTCGCGCACCATCTCCGGATAAGGATGCGGGCCGGCAACCGTGCCGATGATGTAGAACGTTTCCTCGACGTTCGTGACCCAGTCGCGCAGCGCTTCGTTGAGCGCGTCCTTCAAGGTCCGGCTGCCGGAATCCACCGGCACCACCTTGGCACCGAGCAGATGCATGCGGTAGACATTCGGCGACTGGCGCTTGATGTCCTCGCTGCCCATGTAGACCACACATTCGATGCCGTAGCGTGCGCAGATCGTCGCCGTGGCCACGCCATGCTGGCCGGCGCCGGTCTCGGCGATGACGCGGCGCTTGCCCATGCGCCGCGCCAGCAGCGCCTGGCCGATGGTGTTGTTGATCTTGTGCGCGCCAGTGTGGTTGAGGTCTTCGCGCTTGAGGTAGATCTGCGCGCCGCCGACTTCTCGGCTCAAGCGCACCGCGTGGTAAGTCGGGCTCGGCCGGCCGACAAAATGTTTAAGCTCGTGGCGAAATTCGGCGACAAATTCGGCATCGTTGCGGTAGCGCGTGTAGGCCTCGCGCAACTCGTCGATCGCGTGGACGAGCGTCTCGGCGACGAAGCTGCCGCCGTAGGGCCCGAAATGCCCGCTGGCATCGGGTTGTTGGTAATTCAGCATGGGGCTCTCTTCAAGGCTTCGGTGTAGCGGCGAGTTGCAGATCTGCATCCCTCACCGCCTGGCAGAACCGGCGCATCAGCGCGGCATCCTTGATGCCTTTGATCGCGCTTTCGACGCCGGAGCTCACATCAACGGCCGCAGGCCGGACGCGGGCAATCCCATCGATCACGTTTGCAGGATTCAACCCACCAGACAAAACGACGGGAAGTTGAACGCCGAGAGGAACGACAGACCAATCAAAGACCTTGCCACCACCGCCATAACCGTCGACGGGAGCGTCGAGCAGCAGGCCTTGGGCGTCGTTGAAACGCGAGCAGAAGTCTAACAAATCGACCCCCGCTGCTGCTGCCACCGCGCGCAGGTAAGGCCGGCCCGTCGCGCGGCACTGCGCCGGCGACTCGTCACCGTGAAACTGCAACAGTGCGTTGGGAACGCCCTGCAGCGCGCGCGCGACCTCGTCGGCATCCGCATTCACAAACAACAGCACTGGCGTCACGAACGGCGGCAGACGGCGCGCGAGCTCGGCAGCGCGCAGCGCCGTCACCGCGCGCGGGCTGGCGGCGTACATCACGAAGCCCAGCGCGTCGGCACCAGCGGCCACTGCGGCGTCGACATCGACCTCACGTGTCAGGCCGCAGATCTTGATCCGGGTGCGCGCATTCACGCAGCACCTTTCGCGGCACCAATCACGGCACCTATCACGGCACCTATCACGGCACCGATCGCGGCACCGATCGAATGAACCTCGGTGGGCTTAAGGCAGCCAGTCCATCGCCGGCGTCGAATCGGGGATTGCATGCCGCGCATCGTAGTACGGGCCAGCGAAGTACAGGCCGTCGGGGGCGAAGGTCGGCGCGGCGAGATCACGGTTGCGCCCGGCCAGCACCTGCGCGATCCAATCGGGCTTGCGGCTGCCGTTGCCCACTGCGACCAGGCAGCCCATCAAGTTGCGCACCATGTGGTGCAAAAACGCGCTCGCGTCAAAGTCGAAGCGCCAATAGGCGCCGCGGCGCGTGATCGTGATCGAGCGCATCGTCTTCACCGGCGACTGCGCCTGGCAATCGGCGGCACGAAAGGCGCTGAAATCATGCTCGCCGATCAGCGCTGCGGCGGCCGCGCGCATGGCGTCGCCATCAAGCGCGCGAAAGACCCAGCCGCAGCGGGCCTGTTCGATCGCCGGGCGCACCGCGGACTCGAGCAGCAGGTAGCGATAGCGCCGGCCGCGCGCGCTGTTGCGGGCGTGGAAGTCGTCGGCTACCGGCTGGCACCATTGCACCGCGATATCGCCATCGAGATAGCGGTTGCTGCCGCGCACCCAAGCAAAGGTTTCGCGGATTACCGGCGCATCGAAATGGATGACCTGGTTCAGCGCATGCACACCGGCATCGGTGCGGCCTGCACAAACGGTACTGACCGGCATCGCGGCAAAAGCCGACAGCGCGGCCTCGACGCGGTCTTGCACCGTGCGGCCATCGGGCTGCGACTGCCAGCCGTGATATCGCTGGCCGCTGTAGGCGATGCCCAGCGCGAGGCGCTGGCCCGGGCGCGCGGGATTGGCCAGCGCGCCGGACGCCGCGCCCGCCTCACCCGGCATCAGAGTCTGAGAGTTTTTCGAGCGTGCCCGAGCAGCGCGCCAAAAGGCGGCCGATCTAGGCTGAGCCCGGACACAAACAGTCCTGAGGACTGTTTGTGCATGGCGAAGGCCAGGGCCTCCTGGCCCTGGCGCAAAGCACAGCCATAGCTCGGGCTATGGCGCGCATTTGCAACGACGAGCGGGCGTCTTTTGGCGAGATGAGCGGGCATGATCGAAAGACTCTCAGGCTCTCAGTGGCCATCAGCCGAGGTTGGCCAGCAGGGTCTGGGCCTTGGCCTTGAGCGCACCGTCGGCCTGCGCGATGACCTCTTCGAGCAGGTCGCGCGCGCCTTCGAGGTCACCGATCTGGCGGAACTCGTCAGCCAGCTCGAGCTTGCGCGCCAGCGGGTCGGCATCGTCGTCGTCGAAGACCGAGGGCTGGTCCGGCAGATCAAAATCAACATAGGTTGCGTCACCCGCGGGCATCGCCGGCGCGGGCGGCGGTTTCAGCGCGATCGTGGTGTCATCGCGGCTTTGCACGATCGTGGCCTGGTTGCCATCGAGCGTCAGGTCCATCAGGTCGAAGTCGACCGAGGCGACGGGTGCCGGCGCTTCGGCCGGTGCCGCCGAGAGTGCGAAGGGCATCGCCAGCGTCGTCGTCTGCTCGTGCGGCGGGGCGGCCGGCGCTGGCCGAGGTGACGGGCTGCCGTAGGGCATCGTCGCCGAAGTCGTCAACGGCCGCGTCGCTTCCATCGGCGACATGGCCGGCGGCCGTGTCGGCGGGTTGTCCAGGTCGAGGTCGAGTGCGAGGTCAAGGTCGGTTTGCGGCAAGGTGTCCAGCGGCGCCGGCACCGAGTCGGGCGCGCTGGCCTGCAGCACCGAATGAGGCATCGTCGACGCACCGAGCGGCTCGACGATGCGGTCGCCGTCGCGAACCACCGATTCGGGTTCACCGCCGGGATGGTAGAGCGGGTTTTCCGGGTCGATCGTGCGGCCCAGTTCCTGCGCCTTGTCCCAGTCCTCACCTTCGCCCTGCGTCAACGCAAACATCTGCGTCGCCAGCATTTCGTAGCCTTTGGTGTCGCGCCGCTTGGCGTAAACCTCGAGCAGTTTGGCGCGCACCGCCATGCGATCCGGGCTGGAGCGCATCGCCTCCTTGAGGATCTCTTCGGCCTGCAGGTCGCGGCCGTAGGCGAGGTAGACATCGGCCTCGGCAACCGGATCGACATCGCCGATCGCGTCGAGCTGACTCAGCGAATAACTCATCGACGAGTTGCCGCTCTGGTTTGTCGACGCGGCGCCCTCGCGGGTGTCGACCCGCTGGCCGCCACTGGCGCCGAAGAACGAATCCGGCTGCAGGCGGCTTTCGAGGAACGAGGTCTCGGTGCCCGACTTGGCACGCGCGCCGCGCAGGCGATAGACGCCGATACCGGCCAGCAGCAGCACCAGCACGCCGGCGGCTGGCAGCACAAACTCGTTCTCCATGATCGAATCGAGCAGCCCCGGCTCGTCGGCCTGCGCCGGCGTCGCGGCGGCGGGTTTGGACGCGGCTGGCGTCGCGGGTATCGCGGGTATCGCGGGTGTGGCCGGTTTTGGCGCGGCGGCGGTAACGGTCGGCGCGGCGGGGGCCGAGGCGGCCAT
>JAYUSP010000365.1:0-4209 GCA_043755615.1 Betaproteobacteria bacterium | reverse complement strand
TCCACCGTGAGGTCGTAGCCGAGTTCGGCGGCGCGCTTCTCGAACAGCTTGTTGTTGATCATGTACTGGGTCATCGGCGAGTTGCCCGCCGCCCAGGGGATGCGCCCGACGCTGACCTTGTAGGCCTGTTTGGCGCCTTGCGCACCGACGATCCTGGGCGCGGCCACCCAAGCGGCGCCCCCGGCCATGAATTGCAATGCGCGGCGGCGCGCCAGGGTGTTGTCGATGTCGCTCATGCCGTGGTCTCCTCAGGGGTGGGTGGTGCGACGACGCTGCCGCCAATGGCGCGGTAGGCCTCGTCGCGGATCAGGTTCCAGATCTGTTCGCTCAGCTCGCCGAAGCGCGGTTCGGCGCGGATGTGCTCGTTGCGCGGGCGCGGCAGGTCGATCGTGATCTCGGCCTTCACACGCCCCGGATGGCTGCTCATCACGATCACGCGGTCGCCGAGGAAGACGGCCTCTTCGATGTCGTGGGTGATGAAGATCGCGGTCTTGCGCTTTTCCCGCGCTTGCGTTTCACCCCAGATGCGCAACAGCTCCACCTGCAGGATCAGCCGCGTCTGCGCATCCAGCGCGCCCAGCGGCTCATCGAGCAGCAGGATGTCGGGGCCGTTGGCAAGCAGCCGCGCGAGCGCGACACGCTGGCGCATACCGCCGGACAACTGGTGCGGGTACTTGTGCTCGGCGCCGTTCAGGCCGACCAGCTCGATGTACTCGCGAACGCGAGCCTCGCGTTGGGCCTTGGTCATGCCCTGCCCGGGTGTGCCGTGCGCCAGGCCGAAACCCACGTTGCGCTCGACCGTCTGCCAGGGCATCAGCGCGTAGTCCTGGAACATCACGCCGCGGTCGGCGCCCGGGCCGGTGATGGCGCGACCGTCCATTTCAATGGCGCCAGCGCTGGCCGTATCGAGCCCGGCGATCAGGTTGAGTACCGTGCTCTTGCCGCAGCCCGAGGGGCCGACGATGCAGACAAATTCGCCGGCCTGCACGTCGAGCGCGAAGTCGGCCACGGCCAGTGTGGGCGTCGACGCACGCGCAGCGGTGAACTGTTTGGATACGCCGCGCAGGCGCAGCTTGGGGATGCGCATGCTCAGGTTCTCCACGGCATCAAGCGCCGCTCGACGATGCGGAACAAACGATCGATCATCAGCGCGACCACGCCGACGACGATCATGCAGACGACGATGGCATTGAGGTCCACGCTGTAGGCGTAGAAGATGAACATCATCTGGCCGATACCGCCCGAGCCGCCGGCGCCCGACCTGGCGCCGACCGCGAGTTCGGCGGCGATGATCGCGGTCCACGCCACGCCCATCGCCAGGCGCGCGCCGAGCAGCACCGAGGGCATCGCCGCGGGCAGCAGCACATGGCGCAGGATGCGCCCGCGCGGCAGGCCCATCGTCTGCGCGGCCAGCAGCAGCTTGCGGTCGACGCGGGTGACACCATGCACGGTGTTGACGAGCAGCGGAAAGAAGGCTGCGTAGGTCACGATCGACAGCGCCGCCGGCGTGCCGGTGCCGAACCACAGGATCGCGATCGGCAGCACCGCCATCGGCGCGATCGGGCGAAAGCTCTCGATGATCGGGTCAAGGTTGTCGCGCAAGCGCCGGCTGGAGCCCATCGGCACGCCCAGGCCGACACCGAGCATGAGCGCGAGGGAAAAACCGGCCAGTACGCGGCCGAGGCTTTGCAGCAGCGCCTGCGGCAGGTCGCCACTCGCCGTCAGCGCATAGAACGTCGTCAGCACCTTGCTCGGGTACGGCGCGCGGGTGTCGGGCGGCAGCGTCAACGCCCACAGCTGCCACGCCGCAAGCAGCATCAGCGGCAGCGCGACTGCTTGCCACAGCGTCGTGCGCTGCGTGGGTGCGTTCAGGGTCGCGGCGGTCACAATTCGGTCCCTTCGGTCCACGGCGTCAGCTTGCGTTGCAGCGCACGAAGCAGCGTGTCGCAGACAAAACCGACCATGCCGATCAAGACGATGAAGCCGAACACCTTCGGGCTCATCAGCAACTGGCGGTACCACTCGATGGCAAACCCGAGCCCGCTCGGCGCACCGATCAGCTCGGCCGCGACGACGGCCGCCCAGGCGCCAGCGAAGGCCAGCCTCAAGCCCACCATCACGGTGGGCAGTGCCGCAGGCACCACCACATGGCGCAATGTGGCGCGGCGCGAGATGCCCATCGTGCGCGCTGCGGCAAGCAGCTTCTGGTCGACGCCGCGCACGCCCGCCAGCGTATTCAGCAGCAGCGGGAATATCGCCACATAAACCATGATGAATATCGGCAGCGTATTGCCGACGCCGAAGATGAACAGCGCCAGCGGAATCCACGCGATGCCCGAGATCGGCCGCAGCAGCTCGACGAGCGGATCGACATAGGCTTCGACGCGCCTGGACAAGCCCATCAGAAAACCGAGCGGCACCGCGACCAGCGTCGCGATCACGAGGGCCAACAGCAGCCGACCCGAGCTGACCGATGCGTGCTCCCACACCTCGCCCTCGCGCGCCAGTTCGACCATCGCCTTGGCCACGCTGAGGGGGTCGGGCAACTGGATCGGGTTGTTGTTCCACTTCGAGAGCAACCACCACGCGGCAAAGAAGATCGCGAAGCTGCGCAGCGCGATGCCGCCGCGGCGCAGCCACGCCGGCACACCACGCCGCGGCGCCGGCAAGGCGGCAACACGGGTCAGCGCGGCGCTCATTGGTGCACCCTACGGCCGTCGGCCGGCCTGGCCCGCAGAGGGGCCATGCGTGCGCCAGGCACGGGCCGCCCGCAGGGGCGGCCCATGTCCGGGCGCACTCCCGCCGGGCGGGAACGTTCGCACTTGGGGCGGCCCGGCGCGCTCACCGGCTCGCTCATTTCGTGACGGCGAGGAAGCCGCCGTCCACGTACAGCACCTGGCCGTTGATGTAGCCGCCGGCAGCGGATGCCAGCAGCAGCGCGGCACCCACCAGGTCTTCGGGCTCGCCCCAGCGTTTGACGGGGGTCCAATCAGCGATGAAGTCGTGGAACTCCTTTTTCTTCGCTTCGCTGAATTCGGTCGCGGTGTAGCCGGGCGCAAGCGCGTTGACGGTGACGCCGGTGCCGGCCAGGTCGGCAGCCATCGCCCGCGTCATCGCCGCGAGTGCACCCTTGGCAGTGACGTAGGGCGTGAGGTTCGGCCGCGCCACATGGTTCATGATCGAACTCATGTTGATGATGCGGCCGCTCTTGCGAGCCACCATCAGCCGGGCTGCGGTTTGCGCGATGTGAAAGCAGGCGCTGAGGTCGGTGTCGATCACGCGCTGCCAATCTTCGCTGGTGATTTCGAGGAACGGTTTGCGAACGATCACCGCGGCGTTGTTGACCAGCACGTCGACTTTGCCGAAGCGCTGCACGGCCTGCAAAAACGCGTCATCCACTGCAGCGCGGTCGGTCACGTCGAACATCAGTGGCAGCACTTCCACGCCCGCCGCTTGCAGCTCTTGCGCGCGCGCCAGCACGGCGTCGCTGCGGTCGGCCAGTACCAGACTGGCGCCGGCAGCGGCGAACCCCGGGATCAAACCCGAGGCGATGCCGCCTGCCGCGCCGGTGATGAACACCACTTGCCCTTGCAGCGAGAACAGCTTGGCGGGGGACAGGTGCTCGAACATGCGCCGGGGCTCCTTGGTTGGCAAGCGCATCCTAGGCAGCCGGTAGCACGGCGTGAATTCGAATTCGGGCAATCGTGTGTTGTCGTTTTGTTGATGGCTGCGCCGCGCGCTGCCGAATACGATGCCGCCATGACGATTGCCGCCACACCCACGCTCGCGCAGCCGCAGCCCGGGCGCGTCGGCACCCAGACCGACCTGCTCGGCGAGTGCCCCTTGTGGGATGAACGCCTGCAGTGCCTTTGGTGGGTGGACATCCGCGCCCCGGCGCTGCGGCGTTGGGACCCGGCCCGTCAGGCGCTGCACACCTGGCCGCTGCCCGAGCTGGTCGGTTCGATCGCCTTGACCGAGCGCGACGGTGTCGTGCTGCTGGCGCTGCGTTCGCGGCTGGCGCTGTTTGACACCACGAGTGACACCATCCGCGACACGGCCAGCGACACCGCCAGCGACACCACGACCGCGCGCCTTGAGACGCTGATCGAAGCCCGGCTGCCGCAAGACCACCGCTTCAACGACGGCCGCTGCGACCGGCAGGGGCGCTTCTGGGTCGGCACGATGCACCACCTGACCCGCGCACCCGAG
>JAYUSP010000364.1:0-4215 GCA_043755615.1 Betaproteobacteria bacterium | reverse complement strand
TGCTGGACGTGTGACAGGCGACTTCATCTGAAAGCGCTTTCAGAGCATAGTGGCTCGGCCTCGTCGGCGTCAACGAGTGCCATCTGCGTGTTTTCCCGCGCTCGGGATTCGATGAACCATTCGGCGCGAGGGAGTTGTTCAGCGGTGCCCTGGGTTCGGTCGGCGACGCGGCCAGCGTGCCGGCGTCGATGCCGGCGTCGATGCTGGCGTTGATGCGGGCATCGGTGCGGGCATCGGTGCGGGCATCAACGCGGGCACCAATGCGGGCACCAATGCGGGTAAACGCGATGTCGCCGTGAAAGCGCTTTCAGGACAATCGGGTTTTCGCCGCGAGACGGCACGAAAGAAGGTCGCATGAACACGATGTCTGGTTTTGTCGCGGCGATCGTCCTCGGTCTTGCCAGCACGCTGGTCGCCGTACACGCGCAGCCCGCCAAGGCGGGTGCCGGCAGCTACTCCGTGGGCCCCAAGGGCAGCGACAAGGGCCTGCCACCGGCGCCGCTGCGCACCGAAGCGATGCTAAAAAAAGCCGCGCCGACGAGCCAGTGGTACTCGACGCTGATCTTCAACCCCAAGCCGCACCCGATCTTTGTGCAGCCGATGACGGTGCAGACCACACCGGCCGGTTTCGAAATGGCGCTGCCGAGCAAGGAGGTCACGATCAGCGAACGCCGTGACACCGAGATCGGATTCCCGCACCGCGACCCGCTGATCATCTCGCCGGCAGCTTTCGAGCCCGGCCCGGCCAAGCTGGCCAAGACCGGCGACTGGTCGATCGATATCTCCTTTGCGCGCGGCGCCGACGACATGCTGGTCACTGTGGCCCACGGCAACCCGTATGCCTTCATCCAGATCTCGCGTGGCGACCTGCGGCTGAGGCTGCCGGCGGCGGGCGAACGCTTCGACAACGGCGCCGATGCCCGCGTGCTCGCGCTGCGTGTCAAGGGCAAGTCCTACGCGCTGTTCGGGCCGACGGGGACGCGCTGGGAATCGGTCTCGGCCACGGAGTGGATCGCCCGCCTGCCGGCCGACAAGCGCTACCTCTCCGCTGCGGTGCTGCCCGACGACAAGGCCGATACGCTGGCGCTGCTCACGCGCCACGCCTACGCTTTTGTGCAGGACACCCGTGTCGACTGGCGCTACGACGCGCCAGCGAGCCAGATCGAGACCACCTTCAAGACCAGCACCCAGCTCATGGAAGGTGCCGACAACGGCCCGCTGTACGGGCTCTATCCGCACCACTGGTTCAAGAATCCGGCAGTCGACGGCCAGCTCGGCCCGGCCTACGACACGGTGCGCGGCAAGGTCCGCCTGCTCGCCGCGGCGCAGTTCAAGACCCGCCACGCCTACGCCGGCTTCGTGCCCTACTGGCCCGGCGTCGCCGAGTCAGCCCGCAAGGCCGAGCTGACCGATTTGATGAAGGCCGACCAGCGCAATGCACGCCGCATGATGTTGCCCGAGGGCTTCAGCGCCTATTGGCAAGGCAAGGGCCTGCAGCGCATCGCCAAACTGATGGATGTTGTCGAGCAGCAGGGCGACATGCAGGCGCGCGACCAATTGCTCGCGATGATCAAGAAGCGCATGGAAGAGTGGTTCTCCGGCACCGACAGCAAGCGCTATTTCTTCGTCGACAAATCACTCGGCGCAGTGGCCAGCTACCCCGACGAGTTTTTTGCCATCGCCGAGATCAACGACCACCACTTCTGGTACGGCTACTGGATCCGCACCGCCGCCGAGATCGCGCTGCGCGACCCGGCCTGGATCGCCAAGGATCAATGGGGCCCGATGGTCGAGCTGCTCATCGCCGACATCGCCACCGCCGAGCGCGGCCGTGCCGACTTTCCCTTCCTGCGCAATTTCGACCCCTACGAAGGCCATTCGTGGGCCAACGGCCTGGGCGGTGTCGGCGAGTACGGCGTGCACGGCAACAACCAGGAATCGTCGTCGGAATCGATCAACGCCTGGGCCGGCCTGATCCTCTGGGGCGAGCTCACCGGCAACCGCGAACTGCGCGACCTTGGCATGTACCTCTACGCCACCGAATCGCAGGCCATCAACCACTACTGGTTCGACGTGCACGGCCTGGTGCTCGCACCAGAATACAAAAACGTCGATGTCGCGCAGCTTTTTGGCGGCAAGTACATCCACAACACCTGGTGGACCGACGACCCGCGCCAGGCCACCGGCATCAACCTGCTGCCGATCACGACCGCGTCGACCTACTTCGGCCAGCACCCCGACTACGTCAGGCGCAACCTCGGCGCGCTCAAAGACGAGCAGGCGATCTGGGCCGCGCGTGGCAAGAAGGTCGACCCGCCGGACATCTGGCAGGACATCTTCGCCAAGTACCTCGCGTTGGCCGACCCAGCGCAGGGCCTGGCGCAGTGGAACCGCTGGGGCGCGGTCGAACTCGGCGAGACAAGGTCGCACACACTGCACTGGCTGCTCAGCCTCAACGAGATGGGCCCGCCGGACTTGAGCGTCGGCGCCGACACGCCGCTGTATTCGGTCTTCAAGCGCGCCGACGGGCGCAAGACCTACCTCGCTTTCAACGCCACCAAGGCGCCGATAAGCGTGCGCTTCACCGACGGCGTGACGCTGACCGTCGCGCCCGGCGTGCTGGCGCGCAGCCCGTGACGGCGCTGAACCTTTTGCCCGCCGGCGCCACGCAACCGCAAACCTGGTACTAGGGAAAGTCAGCAGCGTGATGGCCTTGCCGCTCGTCGGGTCAGGCTTTACCATTGTCTGAAAGCGCTTTCAGAGTTTTGCCGGTGACTGCTGCTTGCAAACAGCGCGGCGCAGCACCGAAGTCAGTTTCTCAGCCAGGATGCCCACCATGAAGCCCCTTGTCCGGTACCTCTCACACGCCCTCGGCGCGGCCGCCGTCACGTTTGTGCTGGCCGCCTGCGGCGGTGGTGACGCCGAGCCGCCGCCGGCCGCGGTGGCAGCCGTCGCGCCGCCGGCTTCAGCGCCAGGCGCCGATACCACCGCGCCGACGGTGACCATCGCCGACGACACGTCGGCGGTCACCGCCACCGGCCCGGTGACCTTCACCTTTGTCTTCAGCGAAGACGTCGGCGTCAGCTTTGGCGACGACGATATCGTCATCACCGGCGGCGCACGCGGCGCCTTCACGCGGGTCAGCGGCGCGCAGGCCACGCTGGTCGTGACGCCGGCGGCCAGCAGCATCGGTACGATCAACGTCAGCGTGGCCGCGCTGCGCTTCAGCGACATCGCCGGCAACGGCAACTCGGCCACCGCGGCATCGTCGCAGGCCTTCGACAGCAGCGTGCCGCTGACCCAGATGGCGCTGCCGGTGAACTTCAATTCGGCGACCGTCGCCTATGGCTTCATCGGCTTCGGCGGCGCCGAAGACGCCAGCGTCGTCGTTGACCCCACCGACGCCGCGAACAAGGTTGCCAAGGTCGTGCGTGCGGCCGGTGCCGAGGTCTGGGCCGGCACGACCATCACGGCTGCCGGCGGCCTGGGCTTCACGCCGAAGATTCCCTTCAACGCCAACGACACCCGGATCTCGGTGCGCATCTGGTCGCCCGACGCCGGCATCCCGGTACGCCTGAAGGTCGAAGACCATGCCGACAACACCAAGTCGGTCGAGACCGAGGCCACGACCACCACCGCGGCCGGCTGGCAGACCCTGACGTTCAACTTCAGCAACCATGTTGCCGGCACCGCCGCGCTGAACCTGGCTTACAACTACGACAAGGCGTCGATCTTCTTCGACTTCGGCCGCGCGCAAGGGTCGGCGGTGCAGAAGACCTACTACTTCGATGACGTGACCTTCGTGCCCGGCGCCGTGGTCGTGCCGCCAGTGGCAGGCACCGGCACCGTGCTGGCTTCGTTCGACGAGTCTCCTGCGCTGGCCTTCCTGGGCTTTGACGGCGCCGAAAGCACCGTCATCGCCGCCGGCCCTGCGGGCGGCAGCGGCAACGCGCTCAAGATCGTGCGATCCGGCGGGCAGGTTTATGCCGGAGCGATCGTGACCACCGCGGCCAACGTGCCGTTCACGACGACTGCCAAGACGATCACCGCGCGGGTCTGGTCGTCCAAGGCCGGCGCCCCGTTTGCGCTGAAGATGGAGCGCGCGGGGGGGCCCGATGTCGAAGTCGCGGGCACGCCCAACCTCGTCGCCAACACCTGGCAGACGGTGACCTGGGTCTTCACCGCGGTCAACGTCGCCAACAGCTACAACAAGCT
>JAYUSP010000363.1:0-4216 GCA_043755615.1 Betaproteobacteria bacterium | reverse complement strand
TGGATATTCCAGCTCTCGATGATGGCGGGCGTGATCGCATCAAGCACCGGGTCGAGCGCTTCGACGATGTCCGCCGACAGGCCGCTGATCTCGTCGCCAAGCAGGTCGACGAGATCGTCCTTCAGCGCCACCAGCAACTCGTCTTCACCGACCACGCCATCGATGACCGCCAGCAGGCCCTTTTCGACGAGCCCATCGAGCTGTGGCCGCAGGATGCCCATCGCCAGCTGCAGCGTGACGCGGCCGGCATCGGTCAGCGATGCCTGGCCCTGGACCATCATCTGCAGCAGCACGCTGTAGGTGTAAGCGCTGTGGCGGATATAGGCCGCGGCACCAAACGGCATGTGGTCGAAGCCGACTGCCTCGGAGCCCGATAGCAGCGAAGCAAACCCGGCCAGGCCACCACCGAGTGAATGCCCGGTGAGCACCGGTTTGGCGATGCCGCCGTTGTCTTCGAGGTAGATCGAATGCCCGGTCACCGACTCCCACAGGTTGATCGCCAATTCGGCCTGGGTGGCTTCCGAATAACCGATGCCGGCGACCCACCCTTGCAGAACGTCCTTGCCGGCTTCGCTGGCGTAAAACTGGTTCCACCACTCGACGGGGTCGTAGCCGCTGAACTCGAACTCGAAGTTCGTGCCGCGGTAGGAGATGATGGTTTCGCCGTCGTACGCATAGACCTGGCCGGAAAATCCGGACGCGAACCACTCATCCTTGCGCAGCCCGGCAAAGGAGTCGATATCGATGATCGACGCCGTGCCGATCGAGCCGCTGGCCAGGTTGATGCCCGCACCGACATTGCGGTGGTACGAGTCCATCGCCAGCATCGCGAGCATCAACTCTCGTGAGATCGTCATGCCGAACCTCCTGATCGACCGGTGCGGTGCCGGTGCGTTGTCGGTGCTTGCCGGTGCTTGCTCGTGCTCTCGAAGGTCCTGCCTGCGTTGCGGGCTTGCCCCGCGTGGCGCTTGACGGAGTCGGCACCGCGCGACCGGCAGTCGGCGGTGCCTCGAACCCTGTCGGACTAGGTTAGCGCAGCTTGACGACGGGCGACGCTCTGCGCTGTCGCATCGCCATGCGACCCCCCACGATTGAAGGTGCGGTCTACACTGGCCGCGCGATGGACAAGCTGCTGCTGGTCGAGGACGACGGGCCGACCCGCGAGTGGTTGCTGGGCGCGCTCGCCGATTGCCCCGATGTGCAGCTGGACCACGCCTGCGCCACGGTGGCCGCTGCATGCGCCTGGCTGGCCGCGCACCGGGTCGACATCGTGCTCACCGACTTGGGGCTGCCCGACGGCAGTGGGCTGGAGGTGATTCGCGCGGCCGCCGCCGACCCAAGCTGCGAAATCCTGGTGCTGTCGATCTTTGGTGACGAAGCCAATGTGCTCGCCGCCATCGATGCCGGCGCAAGTGGTTATCTGCTCAAGGACGGCAGCCTCGATTCGCTGCGTGAACACCTGGATTGCCTCAAGAGCGGCGGCTCACCGTTGTCGCCGCGCATCGCCCGCACGCTGATCCGGCGCACACGCGAGGCGGTGCGGCCCGATGGGGCGGGCGCTGATGCCGTGTCGCCGCTGTCGGAGCGCGAACTCGAGGTGCTCATCGGCATCGGCAAGGGCTTCAGTTATGCCGAGGTCGCAACGGCGCTGTTGGTGTCGACGAATACGGTGCGCACCCATGTCCGGCGCATCTACGAAAAGCTCAGCGTGAACTCGCGCACCGAAGCGCTGTACGAATACAACCGCCGCATGGCCGAGCAGGGCCGGCCGCCGCTGCGTTGAAGAAGCCCGCACGCCCAGGCGCGTGGGCGCAGCAGGTTGCGCTGGCCGCCGCCGGGCTGACTGCAGCGCTGCTGTTGGCCACGGCCTGGGCCTGGCTCGCATCGCAAGCCGAGATCGACGACCCGCGTGCCACCCGGCTGACGCAGGCACTCGTCGTCGAGGCCGGCGCCGCCTACCCGGGCCCACCGCCGGCCGCCGATGCCGCCTGGGCAGCGACCAGCCTGCCGGACAACTGGGACGGCCGCCGGCCAGCATATGCCGGCTATGTCTGGTACCGGCTGCGGGCGCCGGCGGGCCTGGCGCAGCAACCGCGGCCGACGATCTACCTGCCGGCCGCGGGAATGAACGCCGAGCTCTGGGTCAACGGCGCGCGCCTGGGCGGCCCGGGGCGCATGACGCCACAACTGTCGCGCCACTTCTACACCCCGATGCTGTTCGAGCTGCCGCGCTCGATGCTGCTCGGCGACGGCCGGCCCGAGCGCATCGAGGTGCTCGTCGTCGGCCATCCGGGCTACCGCTGCGGGCTTGCGCCGGCATGGGCCGGCGACTACGCGCCGCTGCAAGCGGCCGCCCGCTGGCGCGGCTTCTGGCAGAACACCGGCACGCTGATCACGATCGTGCTCAACCTGGCGATCGGGGTGTATGCGCTGCTCATCTGGTGGCGCGAACGCAGCCATTCGGCGTTCGCCTGGTTCGGCGCCGCGGCCATCGTCTGGGCGCTGCGCAACCTGAACTATGTCGTCACCGATCCGCCCTTGCCCGACCTGCTCTTTGCCGAACTCTGTGTCAGCGGCGCGGCCTGGTTCACCGCCCTGTTTGCAATCTTCGCGCTGCGCTTCGCGCAGGCCGAAGACCCGGCCTACCGCGGCCCAAAAGGGCTGGTGCCGGCGGCGCTGGCCTACGCGCTGCTGGCGTCGGCGTACTTTTTGTCGGCTGACGACTACGCCCAGGCCAACGCCGGTTTTGCTGCTTTTGCGCTGGTCGGCATCGGCTTGACGGTGTGGAGCCAGTGGCGGCTGGTGCGTCTGGCCTGGACGGTGCGCCGCAGCGAGCTGGTGGCGATCGCCTTCAGCGCGGTCATGTACCTGGTGCTGCTCGTCAACGACTATGCAATCGGCATCGACCGCGCGTCGCTGGGCGAGGTTTTCATCCGCCAGTACGCGGCGCTGCCGCTCTTCGCGGCGATCACCGCGACGCTGGCGCGGCGCTATCTGGATGCCTTGCGCGAAGCCCGCGAGACCGCGGCGTCGCTGCACAGCCAGGTGCAGGCGCAGCGCTTGCAGATCGAGCGCAGTTTTGACGCGCTGAAAGAAGCTGAGCGTGAGCAGGCGCGGGCGCAGGAACGGGCGCGCCTGATGGGCGACCTGCACGACGGGCTCGGCCTGCACCTGGTGACCGCGCTGCGCCAGGCGCGGTCGGCGGTCGCGACGCGCGAAGCGGTGGCGCTGACCTTGCAGGACTGCCTGGACGACCTGCGGGTCGCGATCGACTCGCTGGATACGCAAGAACGCGACCCGCTGTCGCTGCTGGGATCGCTGCGCTTTCGCATGGCGCCGCGTTTCCAGTCGATGGGCCTGCGACTGGACTGGCAGGTGGCGCCGGAACTCGGCGAGTTGCCGGCGCTCGACGCTGAGGGCGCGCTGCACCTGCTGCGCATCGTGCAAGAGGCGCTGACCAATGCGCTCAAACACAGCGGCGCAAAAGTGGTGCTGATGTCGCTGTCGCAAAGCGCCGCCGGCACGGTCATCGAGGTTGCCGACGATGGTGTCGGCTTCGATCCCACCGAGGCGAAACCCGGCCGCGGCATGGGCCAACTGCAAGCCCGCGCGGCGCGCCTGGGCGCGCGGCTGGAGTGGGCCGCCGGCGCGCCCGGGACGGTGCTCAGGTTGGTACTGCCGGCGCGCGGCTAGCACCAGCCACGCCGGCCAGGCCGGCAGTCGCCGGCGTCGACCGCCAGGGCCGACGCCGGGATCAAGGCCTCAGGCGCCTTTGGCCTGCGCCAGCATCGTCCCGGCGTCGCTGACTTCAAATTTGCCCGGCGCTTCGACGTTGAGGGTCTTCACGACACCGTCGACGACGAGCATCGAATAACGGTTCGAGCGCAGGCCCATGCCACGGGCGCTGAGGTCCAGCGTTAGCCCTGTGGCCTGGGCAAAAGCGGCGCTGCCGTCGGCCATCATGCGCACCTTGCCGCCGGTTTTCTGGTCGCGGCCCCAGGCGCCCATCACGAAAGCGTCGTTGACCGACACACACCAGATCTCGTCGACACCGGCGGCCTTGAGCGCTTCGGCGTTTTCAACATAACCCGGCACATGTTTGGCCGAGCAGGTGGGCGTGTAGGCACCCGGCAGCGCAAAGATGGCGATCTTCTTGCCGGCCGTGACCTTGTCGATGTCGAACGTATTCGGGCCCATCGAGCAGCCGTTGCCTTCT
>JAYUSP010000362.1:0-13599 GCA_043755615.1 Betaproteobacteria bacterium | reverse complement strand
CCGTGGGTGCTTGCGCTGCCGCACGGGCGTGCCAGCTGTCGCGTCGGTCGAGCAGCGCGACCAGAAATCCGCTATCCAGAGCGATCATCGGCCCTGGGGACGCCGATGTTTCGCAGCGATGGCGTCAGACACGAAACGCTTGACGTTCGACGCAATGTCGCTGCGGCCGCTGTCGCCAGTGCCGATCATCGCGAGCAGCCGGCGCGGCACAGCGTGTTGCTGTTGCACCTGCACGTGGTAGACGGCGATCGCCTCGCGCACCACCGCGCTGATGCTCTGGCCGGTGGTCAGCGTGAGGTATTCGACCTGCTTCTGGGCGTCTTCATCGAGGCGGGCATTGAGGCGCATGGAGGGCTCCAGAATTTGTCGTATGACAGTGTATGACCGCGGCAGTCGATCCGTCAATCGAACCGTCAATCGAACCGTCAATCGTGTTTGATCGCCACCGTCTTCAGCGTCGAGAACCCATACAGCGCCTCGAAGCCCTTTTCGCGCCCGTGGCCGGAATGTTTGACGCCGCCAAAGGGCAGCTCGATGCCGCCACCCGCGCCGTAGTTGTTGACGTAGACCTGCCCACAATGCAGCTTGCGCGCGACGCGGAACTGGCGGCCGCCGTCGCGGGTCCAGACCCCTGCCACGAGCCCGTAGTCGGTGCCGTTGGCGATGCTCAAAGCCTGCGCCTCGCCATCAAAGGCGATCACCACCTGCACCGGGCCGAAGATCTCTTCCTGCGCCAGCCGGTGGTCGGCGGCGACACCGGCCACCAGCGTCGGCGCGACGTAGTGGCCGCCGGCCGGCAACGAAGCTGGCAGCGCGGTCTGCGCAGCGACTTGCAGCCCACGATCGCGCGCGTTGTCGCGAATCAGCGCGAGGTAACCGTCGACGATGGACTTCTGCTGCGCCGAAATCAGCGGCCCGACATCGCCGTCGTCCAGCGCCGGCGCGACGCGCAGCGCGCGGTAGCGCTCGGCCATGCGCTCGACGACCGCGTCGAACACCGGCCGCTCGACGAGGATGCGACTGGCCGCCGAGCAGGTCTGGCCCGCGTTCTGGATACCGGCGTTGACCAGGAACGGCAGCGCTGCATCGAGGTCGGCATCGGCGAAGACGATCTGCGGGCTTTTGCCGCCAAGTTCCAGCGTCACCGGCACCGCGTTTTTGGCCGCCGCGGCCTGGATCAACGCACCGACCTGCGCCGAGCCGGTGAACGAGATGTGGCGCACGCCGCGGTGTGACGCGAGCGCGGCGCCCGCCTCTTCGCCGAGCCCCGGCACCAGGTTCAGCGCGCCCGCCGGCAGCCCGGCCGCGTCGGCGATATGCGCAAAAGCGATCGCCGTCAGGCAGGCCTCTTCAGCGGGTTTGAGCACGCAGGCGTTGCCCATTGCCAGCGCCGCGCCGACGCTGCGGCCGATGATCTGCATCGGATAGTTCCAGGGCACGATATGCGCCGTCACACCATGCGGCTCGCGCAGGGTCAGCGCGGTGTAGCCGGTGGCAAACGGGATCGTCTGGCCGTGCACCTTGTCGGCCGCGCCGCCGTAGAACTCGAGGTAACGCGCCAACGCGACGGCATCGGCGCGGCCCTGGCGCAGCGGCTTGCCGACATCGAGCGCTTCGAGCCGCGCCAGCTCGTCGGCCTGCGCCAGCACCAGCGTGCTCATCTTCAGCAACAGCCGGCCGCGCTCGGCCGCGCTGAGCTGTCCCCAGGGGCCGTCGAGCGCGGCCTGCGCGGCGGCGACTGCGGCGTCGACATCGGCGCCATTGCCACGCGCGATATGCGCCAGCAGGCTGCCGTCAGAAGGGTTGTGCAGTGGCAGCGTCTGAGCGCTGTCGCCAGCCCGCCAGCGGCCGGCGATGAAGACCGGGGTGCTGTCAAATGGGATCGGCTGCATGGTCATCGGCTCCGCGGCTGTTGAGGCATGATAGTTCTCGATGAGCCTGTTTTTGCTGAAGCGAATTGCCACTTTCCTGGCCACGCTGGTGGTTGCCTCGGCAATCGTTTTTGCGGTGCTCGAGCTGCTCCCGGGCAATGCCGCCGAAATCATGCTTGGCGAGTCGGCGACTCCCGAGGCACTGGCGGCCTTGCGCGCCAAGCTCGGCCTCGACCAGCCGCCGCTACAGCGATATCTGCACTGGGTCAGCGGCCTGCTGTCCGGCGAGACCGCGACCAGCGTCAGCTACGACACGCCGACCGCCGAGCTCATCAACGAGCGCCTGCGCGTGACCCTGCCGCTGGCGCTGATGGCGATGGTGCTGACCGTCGTCGTCGCCCTCGCACTCGGCTTGTACGCCGCCGCGCGCCACGGCACGATCGGCGATCTGGGCGTGATGGCGGCCAGCCAGTTGGGTATCGCGATCCCGAATTTCTGGTTTGCGATCCTGCTCATCCTGCTCTTTGCGGTGCAACTGCAATGGGTCGGCGCGGGCGGCTTCCCGGGCTGGACCGAAGCAGAGGGCGGCGGGCTCTGGCCGGGCCTTGTGGCCCTGATCCTGCCGGCGCTGGCGCTGGCCGTGGTGCAGGCGGCGATCCTGGCGCGTGTCACACGATCGGCAGTGCTCGAAGTGATGCGCGAAGACTTCGTGCGCACCGCGCGCGCCAAGGGTCTGAGCCGGCGCCAGGCGCTGTGGCGGCATGTGCTGCCCAACGCGATGATCCCGGTGCTCACCGTGATGGGCCTGCAGTTCGCCAACCTGATCTCCGGCACCATCGTCGTCGAAAACGTCTTTGTGCTGCCGGGGGTCGGGCGCCTCGTATTCCAGGCCATCAGCAACCGCGACCTGGTCGTCGTGCGTGATGTCGTGATGCTGCTCGCCGCGATGGTCGTCGTCGTCAATTTTGTCGTCGATGTGCTCTATGCAGTCATCGACCCGCGACTGCGGCGGCACGATGCCTGACGCAGCACGCACCTTCTTGCAGCGCGCGCTGCGCCATCGCAGCTTTGCGCTCGGCGCGGCGTTGACGCTGCTGCTCGCCGGCGCGGCCCTGCTGTCGCTGCTGTGGTCGCCTTACCCGCCGGCCGAGATCGACATCCCGAACAAGCTGCAAGCGCCCAGCGCCGCGCATTGGCTGGGCACCGACAGCCTGGGCCGCGACATCGCATCGCAGATCCTTGTCGGCGCGCAGAACTCGATCGTCGTCGGTGTCATCGCAGTCGGCATCGGCGTCGGTTTTGGTGTCTTTTTCGGCTGCCTTGCCGCGGCCCGCCGCGGCTGGGCCGAAGAGCTGGTCATGCGTGCCAGCGACATCACCTTTGCCTTCCCGGCGCTGCTCACGGCGTTGATGCTGACGGCGATCTACGGCCCCGGCCTGGTGATGAGCATTGTCGCCATCGGCATCTTCAACATCCCGATTTTTGCGCGCATCAGCCGCGGCGCGGCGAATGTGATCTGGGCGCGCGAATATGTGCTCGCCGCACGCGCGGTGGGCAAAGGCCCATGGCAGATCACGATCGACCATGTGCTGCCCAATATCTACAGCCTGCTCATCGTGCAGGCGACGATCTCGTTTGCCACCGCGATCCTCGCCGAGGCCGGCTTAAGTTACCTTGGCCTGGGCACCCAGCCGCCGCAGCCGAGCTGGGGCCGCATGCTCAATGAAGCGCAGACGATGATGTTCCAGGCGCCGATGCTGGCGGTCTACCCGGGCGCCGCGATCATGCTGTCGGTGCTCGGGCTGAACCTCGTCGGCGACGGCCTGCGTGACCTGCTCGACCCCAAGCTCGCGCGCAAACGATAGAGAAGGCAAACCATGAAAATCGACTTTGTCTCCGACATCGCCTGCCCCTGGTGTGCGGTGGGCCTCAACGCGCTGGAGCGCGCGCTCGAAAATATCGGTGCCGAGATTCCTGTCGAATTGCACTTTCAGCCCTTCGAGCTGAACCCGACGATGGCCGCCGAAGGCGCCGATACGGTTGAGTACCTGTCCCACAAATACGGCATCAGCGCGCAGCAGATTGCGCAGAACCAGGCCGCGATCCGCGAGCGTGGCGCGGCGGTCGGATTCACCTTCGGCCAGCGCACGCGGGTGTGGAATACCTTCGACGCCCACCGGCTGCTGCATTGGGCGGGGCTGCAAGACCAGTTGCGCGGCCAGCAGCTCGATCAACAAGCTGGCCAACGGCGTGACCACCAGCGTGGCCACCAGCGCGCGCTCAAACATGCGCTGCTTGAGGCCTACCACGGCGCAGGCCGCAACCCCGGCGCGCACGATGTGCTGGTCGAGATTGCCGGCGCAGTCGGGCTCGACGCGCAGCGCGCCGCGGCGATCCTGGCCAGCGACGAATTCAGCGCCGAGGTACGCGCGGCCGAGTTGCATTGGCAGCAGGCCGGCATCTCGTCGGTGCCGTCGGTGATCGTCAACGACCGCCATCTGATCCAGGGTGGCCAGCCACCGGAAGTCTTCGAGCGCGCGCTGCGCCAGATCGCCGCGACAGGCTGAAGCAGCAAGCAACAGAACGAAGCGACAAGCAACATCACCCACCCGATGGCACGCAATATCGAGATCAAGGCCCGCATCCACAGCGTCGACGCCCTGCTGCCGCGGGCACGCGCGCTGGCCGATGGCGACGCGGTGCTGATCGAGCAGGACGACAGCTTTTACGCGGTGCCTAACGGTCGACTCAAGCTGCGACGGTTCGTCGGCGGCCACGCTGGTGACGCCGACACCACGGCCGAGCTGATCCACTACCACCGGCCTGACAGCGGCGCGGCCAGGGCCAGCGACTATGTGCGCGTGCCGGTCAGCGACCCCGATGCCTTGCACGAAGCGCTGACACGCGGCTGCGGCCTCATCGGCCGGGTGCAGAAAACCCGCTGGCTGTTGATTGTCGGCCCGACGCGCATCCACCTCGACCGGGTTGTCGGGCTGGGCGACTTCATGGAGCTTGAGGTGGTGCTCAGCGGCGCCACGAACGCGCCACCGAACTTGCAACCAAACGCGCCGCAGACCGAAGCCCAGGCCGACGCCAGAGGTGTGGCGATCGCCGAATCGCTGATGCATCAACTCGGGCTGGCCGCCGCACCGCGTATCGCCGGCGCCTACCTCGACCTGCTGGTCGCTGCCGAGCGTGACCGAGGTCGCGCAGCGGCAGCAGGAGCCGCCGCGCCGTGAACCCGCCCACCGACCACCCAGGCACTCTGCTCGAAGTCACCGACCTGCGCGTCAGCCTGCAAACCCAGCGCGGGCCGGCCGAGGCCCTGCGCGGCATCTCCTTCGCGGTCGGGCGCGGCGAGTCGGTCGGCTTGATCGGCGAATCGGGATGCGGCAAATCGATCACCGCGCTGGCGCTGATGGGCCTGCTGCCCGACGGCGCGCGGGTCAGCGGCTCGATCAAGCTCGGCGGCCAGGAGCTGACTTCTCTGAGCGAGCCGCAATGGTGTGCCCTGCGCGGCCAGCGCATCGGCATGGTCTTTCAAGAGCCGATGACGGCGCTGAACCCGCTGCACACCGTCGGCCGCCAGATCGCCGAATCGCTGCGGCTGCACCAGGGTGCGAGCGCCGTCTCGGCACGTGCCGAGGCGCGGCGCCTGCTCGAGCGGGTGCAGTTGCCGCAGGCGGCGCAGCGCCTAGACGCCTATCCACACCAGCTATCGGGCGGCCAGCGCCAGCGCGTCGTGATCGCGATCGCGCTGGCTTGCGGGCCAGACCTGTTGATCGCCGATGAGCCGACGACGGCGCTCGACGTGACGGTGCAGCGTGAGGTGCTCGACCTCATCCAGCAGCTTGCCGCCGAAAGCGGCATGGGCCTGCTGCTCGTCAGCCACGATCTCGCGCTGATGGCCGAGCGGGTGCAGCGCCTGCTCGTGATGTACGCCGGCACGGTGGTCGAAGCCGGGCCCACCGCGGCGGTGTTCGAGCGCCTGGCACACCCGTACACACGCGGCCTGTTTGCGGCGCGGCCGCGGATTGGCTTGCGTGATGGGCCGCATGTTGGCCTGCGAGATTCGCTGCGGGATGCGGCGGTGTTGCCATCCGCCACACGCCGCCGCCACGTGCGCTTGCCGACCATCCCCGGGCGCGTGCCCGAACTCATCGACATGCCCGCCGGCTGTGCTTTTGCCGATCGCTGCGCGCTCGTGATCGATGCTTGTCGCAGCGCGCAACCGCCAGACGTCAGCGTGGCGGTGGGTCATCAGGCGCGCTGCCTGCGCGCGGCCTGAATCGGGTGGCCTGATGATGATCGCCGCCCAAACGACATCACCCGCGCCGCTGCTGCTTGTCGATGGTGTCAGCAAGACCTACCGCCTGCCGCGCGAGCATCTGCTCAGCCCCGCCCCCGAAGTGCAGGCGCTGCACGATGTCCATTTCGCGGTGCAGGCCGGTTGCAGTCTCGGCGTGGTCGGCGAATCAGGCTCCGGCAAGAGCACGCTGGCGCGGCTGGTGCTGGCGCTCGAAGCACCGAGCGCCGGTCGCGTCTTGCTCGATGGGGTCGACCTGCACCGGCTCGACGCCGCTGCGCTGCGCCACGCCCGCGCCCAGGTGCAGATGGTTTTTCAGGATCCTTACGGCTCGCTCGACCCGCGCCGCACGGTCTTGCAGACCGTCGCCGAGCCGCTGACGGTCTTGCAGGGCGCCAGCCGCGCCGAGCAACGCGAGCGCGCCGCCGAGGTGCTCGACGCGGTGGGCCTGCGCGCGGCCGATGCCGGCAAATATCCGCATGAGTTCTCCGGTGGTCAGCGCCAGCGCATCGCCATTGCGCGGGCGCTGATCACGCGGCCGAAACTGATCGTCGCCGACGAGCCGGTGAGCGCACTCGATGTTTCGGTGCAGGCCCAGGTGCTGAACCTGATGCAGGACCTGACTGACCAGTTTGGCGTGACCTACCTCTTCATCAGCCACGACCTGAGCGTGATCGACCTCGTCTGCGACGAGCTCATCGTGTTGCAGGCCGGCCGCATCGTCGAGCAGGGCGCGCCGGGCGAGATCTTTGCGCGGCCGCAGCATCCCTACACCCGGCGCCTGCTCGCCGCAGTGCCGGGGATGAAACCCCGCGTGACGGCTTGATCGGCCTTGCCCCAGAATGTTCGCCATCCTTGTTTGCTGTCCACTTGCCGCTCGCTTGCCATTTACTTGCCGCTCATTGGCCATTCAATTGCCATTCAATTGCCATTCATTTGCGGTTCCCCGCGTCCGCCCCACTTGATGGAGACCTGCTGATGTCCAAACTCCCACGCCGCACCGTCAACGCCCTGCTCGCCGGCCTGCCGCTGGCCGCTGCCCTGCCCAGCGCCTGGGCGCAAAAGGTCAAGGACAGCGTCGTCATCGGCATGGTGCTCGAGCCGACCGGGCTGGACCCGACCACCGCGGCTGCGGCGGCGATCGGCGAGATCGTGCACCTGAATATCTTCGAAGGGCTGACGCGCATCGCGATGGACGGTGCGGTGACACCGCTGCTTGCCGAGAACTGGTCGGAGTCGCCCGACGGCAAGAGCTACACCTTCAAGCTGCGCAAGGGAATCAAGTTCTCCGACGGCGCGGCCTGCGACGCCGCGGCGGTGAAATTCAGCTTCGACCGCGCGCGATCCGAAGGTTCGACGAACAAGGCCAAGAAGGCATTTTTCGACAACCTCTCCAGCGTCACCGCCTACGACCAGACCACCGTCATCCTGACGCTGAACAGCGCCGACGCTTCGCTGCCTTTCCGCCTCGGTGAAAACACCGCGGTGATCCTGCACTCGAGCACCGCGGCCAGCGCCGCGAGCAAACCCATCGGCACCGGGCCGTTCACGCTGGAGAGCTGGAACAAGGGCAGTGCGGTGACGCTGGTCAAATGGGACGGCTACCGCGACGCGGCCAAGGTGAAGTTGAAGAAGGCCACCTTCCGTTTCATCAACGACCCTGCGGCGCAAGTCGCCGCGCTGCTGGCCGGTGACATCGACGGCATGCCGCGTTTTGGCGCGCTGCAGGCGATGAAACAGTTCCAGGGCGACAAGCGTTTCACGGTCGAGATCGGCAGCACCGCGGGCAAGGGGCTGGTCGCGATCAACAACAAACGCAAGCCGCTGTCGGATGTGCGTGTGCGCCGCGCGATCGCCCATGCGATCGACCGCAAGGCCTTCATCGATGGCGCGCAAGAAGGCCTGGGACGGCCGATCGGCAGCCACTTCGCGCCCACCGACCTGGGTTATCTCGACCTCACCGGCCAGTACCCGCACGACATCGAAAAGGCCAAGGCGCTGCTCAAGGAAGCCGGCGTCACGACGCCGCTGAACCTGACGCTGACGCTGCCGCCGCCACAGTACGCACGCAAGGGCGGCGAGATCATCGCGGCGCAACTGGCCAAAGTGGGCATTGTGGCGAAGATCGAAAACGTCGAATGGGCGCAATGGCTCAGCGGCCCGTTCAAGGGCAATTTCGATCTGACCATCATCAACCATGTCGAGCCGCTGGACTACGCCACCGCGTATGCCAACCAGGACTACTACTTCGGCTACGACAGTGCCAAATTTCGCGGCCTGGTGACGACGCTGGCTGCCACCAGCAACCAGAAAGACAAGGCGCGCCTGTGGCGCGATATCCAGCGCCAGCTTGCCGACGATGCGGTCAATGCGTGGCTCTGGAACCCGGCCCAGGTAGCCGTCTTTCGCAAGGGCCTGCGGGGGTTGTGGAACAGCTCGCCGGTTTTTGTCAACGATCTGTCGGTGGTGAGTTGGACGCCGCCGGCACCGGTATGACCCGGCCCGGCCGCACCCGATGAGCCGCGCCACGATCGAGCGCTTCTACGCCGCTTTTGCCCGACTCGACGGGCCGGCGATGCAAGCCTGCTACGCGAGTGACGCCAGCTTCGCCGACGAAGCCTTCACGCTCAACGGCGCGGCTGAGATCGGCGGCATGTGGCGCATGTTGTGTGACGCCACCAAATCGCGCCCCGATGCGCTGGCGGTGTGGCGCCTGGACACCAGCGCGGTCACCGACAGCAGCGCGCATTGGGAAGCGCATTACCTTTTTTCGGCGACTGGCCGCAGGGTGCTGAACAAGATCGACGCCGAGTTCGAGTTTGCCCCTGACGGCCTGATCCAGCGCCACCGCGACCGCTTTGATTTCTGGGCCTGGTCACGCCAGGCGCTCGGCCTGCCCGGCCTGCTGCTCGGCTGGAGCCCGCTGCTGCGCAACAAGGTGCGCGCCCGAGCAGCGGCGAACCTGAAGCGCTACCTTGAGCGCCAACCATGAGCGGCCTCCACGATTTGACCGCGGCCGAGATGGCGGCCGCTTTCCGGCTGCGCAGCCTGTCGCCGCTCGAAGTGGCGCAGGCCGTGATCGCGCATGTCGCGCGCTGGGAGCCGCATCTCCACGCGACCTATGCCTTCGACCCCGATGCCGCGCTGGCCGCGGCGCGGGAGTCGGAGTCGCGCTGGCAACGCGGCGCGCCGCTGAGTGCGATCGACGGCGTGCCGGTGACGATTAAGGAAAACACCGCCACCAAGGGCGTGCCGGTGCCGGCCGGCAGCGCCGCGACCGAGCTCGTCTCGGCGACCGAAGATGCGCCGCCATCGGCGCGCCTGCGCGAAGCCGGCTGCGTGATCCTGGGGAAGACCACGATGCCCGACTACGGCATGTTGTCGTCCGGGCTGTCGAGTTTTCATCCACTCACGCGCAACCCCTGGGACTTGAGCAAGAACCCCGGCGGCAGTAGCGCCGGTGCGGGTGCCGCTGCGGCTGCGGGTTATGGCCCGCTGCACCTGGGCACCGATATCGGCGGCTCGATCCGCCTGCCGGCGGGCTGGTGTGGGGTGTTTGGATTGAAGCCGAGCCTGGGCCGAGTGCCGATCAAGCCGCCCTATGCCGGGCGTGTCGCCGGGCCGATGACCCGCACCGTCACCGATGCCGCATTGATGATGGCCGAACTGAGCAAGCCCGACTGGCGCGATGCGATGAGCCTGCCGCCGCAGGCGATCGAGTGGGGCGATCTCGACATCGACCTGCGGGGTTTGCGGATAGGCCTGCACATGGACGCCGGCTGGGGCCTGGCCGTCGAGCCGGAAACCGCCGCCGCGGTGCAGGCCGCGGCGCGTGCCTTCGAGCAGGCCGGTGCGATCGTCGAGCCGCTGGCGCCTTTCAGCACCCGCGCGATGGTCGAAGGCCTGGACAATTTCTGGCGCATGCGCTCCTGGCTCGACATCTCCAACCTTCCACCGCACCGGCAAGCCCTGGTGCTGCCGTACATCCGGCAGTGGGTTGAGCGCGGTGCGCGTTTGAGTGCCGCCGACGTCTTCCACGGCCACAGCCAGATCGCGGTCTTGCGCGACGCCGCGGTGGCGGCGTTCCAGCCGCACCGCTTCGTGCTGTCGCCGGTGAGCCCGGTGCCCAGCTTCGCGGCCGAATGGGCCAGCCCGGTGAACGACCCCGAGCGCCCGTTCGAACACATCGCTTTCACGCTGCCCTACAACATGAGCGAGCAGCCGGCGGCGAGTGTCGACTGCGGCCACACGCGCAGCGGCCTGCCGATCGGCCTGCAGATCATCGGCCACCGTTTCGACGATCTCGGCGTGCTGCGTCTGGCGCGGGCCTGGGAGCGCATGCGCGGGCCGGCGCGCGATTGGCCGCTGCCGCCGGCTTGACGTTGGCCATGCGCCAGCGCGGTTGGCCGCTGGCCATGTTGGTGGTGGTCTTGCTGCTGCTGCCGCTGGTGCTGCAGTCGCTGGGCACCCATTGGGTCAGGATTGCCGACACCTGCTTGCTCTACGTGATGCTGGCGCTGGGCATCAATATCGTCGTCGGTTACGCCGGCCTGCTGGATCTGGGCTATGTGGCTTTCTACGCCGTCGGCGCCTACCTCTTTGCGCTGCTCGCCTCGCCGCACCTGGCCGAGCAGTTTGTCTGGGTCGCCACGGCCTTCCCGGCCGGGCTGCATGCGCCGTGGTGGGTCACGCTCGGCCTCGGGGCGGTGCTCGCGGCGCTGCTCGGCACCTTGATCGGCTTGCCGACGCTGAAGCTGCGCGGCGACTACCTGGCCATCGTGACGCTGGGCTTCGGTGAGATCGTGCGCATCCTGATCAACAACCTGGGCCATCCGGTCAATATCACCAACGGTGCCAAGGGCCTGGGCGGGCTCGATTCGATCCGCTTGTTTGGCCTGGATCTGGGCCAGCCCTTGATCGTCGGCGCTGTCGAGATCGCTTCGGTGACGCTGTACTACTACCTGTTTCTCGCGCTGGTGATATTGACGGTGCTGATCAGTCATCGCCTGCAGGCATCACGAATGGGCCGCGCCTGGATGGCCATCCGCGACGACGAGGTTGCCGCCGAGGCGATGGGCATCAACACGCGCAACCTCAAGCTGCTCGCGTTCGCCATCGGCGCCGCTTTTGGCGGCGTTGCCGGCGCGCTGTTTGCGGCCTTCCAGGGTTTTGTATCGCCCGAGGCTTTTGGCCTGCAGGAGTCGGTGCTCATCGTGGCGATGGTTGTGTTTGGCGGTATCGGCCACCTCCGCGGCGTGATCGTCGGCGCGGTGTTGCTGACGGCATTGCCAGAAGTGCTGCGTTATGTCGTCGGCCCCTTGCAGGCGATGACCAACGGTCGCATTGACGCCGGCATGCTGCGTCCGCTGCTGATCGCGCTGGCCCTGCTCGGCACGATGCTCTGGCGTCCGAGCGGCCTGTGGCCGGCCCCCGAGCGTGGCAAGTCGCTGCCGCAGGTTCGCTGAGCGGCTGGCGCGCCATCCAGCCGACCCACGCTACATTCAGGCCATGACCGGCGCAGACCTCCGCGGCAACCCCACCGGCACGGCGTCGGTGGCGGCGCGCGACGCTGCCGAGCGCGCGCTGTGGCGGATGATGTCCTTCTACGACGTGCCCACCGCCGACCTCGATGCGGCCATCGCCGCCGACCCCGGCTGGGCGATGCCACATGTCATGAAGGCCAGCTTCTTGCTGAGCCTGACCGAGCCGTCGATGGTCGATGAGGCCGCCGGCCACTTGCGCACCGCGCAAGCCCTGGTCAAGGGCTGCACGCGCCGCGAGCGCGCGCATCTCGAAGCCGTGAGTCAAGTGCTCGAAGGTCGCTGGTCGGCCGCCTGCCGCACCTGGGACGCGCTGCTGATGGACCATCCGCGCGACGCGCTCGCACTGCAGTCGGCGCAGACCTGGGACTTTTTCCGTGGCGATGCGCTGGGCCTGCGCCTGCGGCCTGCGCGTGCGCTGCCCGAGTGGGACGAAGCCGACCCGCTGTACGCCCATGTCCTTGCGCTCTACGCTTTTGGCCTCGAAGAAAACAATCTTTACCCGCAGGCCGAAGACGCCGGCCGGCGCGCCTTGATGGCCGACCCCCGCGCGCCCTGGGCGATCCACGCGGTGGCGCATGTGATGGAAATGCAGGGCCGCTTCGAAGAGGGCAGTGCGTGGTTGCGCCAGCACCAGGGTGTCTGGGCCGAAGGCAACGGTTTTGCCACCCACCTGTGGTGGCACAAGACCCTGTTCCGCCTTGAGGGGCTCGACGTCGCCGGCGTGCTGCGCCTGATTGACAAGTACCTCAGCGGCGCGGTGCTCGAAATCAATCTGCAGCGGCTGGATGCCGCGGCGATCCTGTGGCGGCTGCACCTGCTCGGCGAAGACGTGCAGGCACTGTGCCGCTCGCTCGTCGAAGGTTGGCCGCTGGATGACGCGCAGGCCGGGTACTACGCTTTCAACGACCTGCATGCGCTGCTCGCGATGCTCGGCGGTGGTGACATCGCACGTGCCGAAACCTGGGTCGCGCGCTGTGCCGAACGGGCGATGTCCGCCGACGATGCGCGACGGGCCAACCACCAGATGGCGCGCGAAGTCGGCCTGCCGCTGATGCGCGGTTTGCTCGCGCTGTCGCGTGGTGACGCCGACGGTGCCGTCGACATTCTGTATCCGGTGCGCGCGATCGCGCAGCGTTTTGGTGGCAGCCACGCGCAGCGCGACCTCATCGACCAGACCCTGCTCTGCGCCGCGGCGCGTGGCAGCCGACGTGGCCTGGGCCGCGCGCTGCTCAACGAGCGCATGCTGGCCAAGCCGGTGACGCCGCTGACGCGGCATTGGATCGAGCAGCTGGGTGCCGGTGGCGCGGCGCGGGCTTGAGTTCAGTTGGGACGCGGCCGCAGTCGCAGTCGCAGGTCAGCGCGTGAGCGCCGCGCCGGGCCGCTGTGTTGCGTTCATGCCGTACCGCTGGTATCGCGGCACGGCCTTGCGCAGCCGTGAAGAGCCTTCCGGCTCCTCACGCGCGGCTTCAGTCCCCCGGCGTCGGCCTGCGGCCGCCTCCTCCTCTACTTCACGCAACACAGCGACCCGCCGCAGCGCTCTTGGTACCGCCGCGGCGGTGTCGGTGTGGGCCGCCAGAGGTGGACAACAACCGTTTCTGCTGCCGATGGCGTTGGGTGATCGGCGCAGTGAAGTAAAGGAGGAGGACGGGCGCAGCCCGGACGGGGGACATGAATGGAGCCGGTCACCCAACGCCATCGGCAGCGACGCGCCGACCGCTGACCGCGGCGTTCTTCCGTCTGGTTCTGTCAGGCAGATCAGACCCAGGGCGCGTCCAAGCCTTCGGCGGCCAGCGTGGCCTGCACTGCTGGCCGCTCAAGCACTCGTTGCAGGTAGGGGCCGATATGGGGCAAGGTGCGCGCCGGGCGTTGCATGCCGCGG